>CBJMQH010000033.1:0-17385 GCA_966431825.1 uncultured Trinickia sp. | reverse complement strand
CACGCAGTGCGCCGACAAGGTCGCCGGTATCTCGCCGTATGGCCGATCGGGTGTTGAGCACGGCGACCATGACCTCAGGACCCGCAAGATTCGCCGCGCGGTCAAGATCCCCGAGCGCTTCGACGAAATTGCCGAGGTCCGCAAGCACACTGGCGCGCGTGTTGAGGACAACGGCCAACTCTTCGCCCTGACAATTCCACGTCGCACGCTCCAGGTCGCGCAATGCCCCACGGAGATCGCCGAAATCGCGCTTCAGCCCCGCTCGCTGAGACAGAACGGCGGGCAGCTCGCGCGCCGAGGCCATGCGTGCCGCTTCGTCGAGATCGGCCATTGCATCGTTGTCCTTACCGAGAAGCCGCTCCAGCTTCGCCGCAACGTTGAGCAGACTGGCTTTTAAATCCCCATCGTGGCACAGCGACACAGCATGCTTCACATCATCGAGTGCATCGACAAACTGCTCGTCTTTGCGTAGCGCAATTGCGCGCGCACGGAGAGCAAGAATGAGTCTCACTTGTTTGCCGAGGTCTTGGAAACGCTCGACGGCATCGTCCAGATAGCGGAGCGCGGCCTCCAGTTTTCCTCGGTGCGTTTCGATGACGCCGAGAAACTGAATCGACAACGCCACGAGTTCGTTGTGATAGCCAGAGCGGGAGACCTTTTTGAAACCGCGATAGGCGGCTTCGTCGTCGCCATCGCGATAGCAGGTGTACGCCCGCAGGTAGGCCGGCTCGATTGCAGTCTCGGGCAAGATGCCAGCTTCTTGCTGCTCTTGCGCCAGCGCACCCGCGAGCCACAGTACGCCGGCGTCAGTGCCGGTGGCTGCGCGTGCGTAGTGACGCAGGGCCTCGGGGATGCGGCCGAGTGCGCCGGCGTGGTATGCGCGGCCTGCGTGTGTGAGCAAGTAGGCGGGGATACCGCTGGCTGGCGGTTCTTTTTCGCCGGTCTCGCCGATTTGAAGCAGCAATTCATGAACATCCGACTGATCGAGCCCGGCCGCGCGAGACGAGCGGATGAGCGCGTCGCGCACCTTGTGCGTGAACTGCCACTCGCCATTGCGGGGAACGACGAAGGAAGTGCAATGCAGCAGGTTCAGTAACGCATCAACTTCATCTTCGGGCAGCTCGCAGGTTTTCAGGACCTTGCGCGCCACGTCATCGGTGAGGCTTTCTGCTGCGGCGAGTGCATGCATCGCATGCCACAGTTGAGGCGATGCACCCTCGAGAAATGCGAGCGAGTCAGTTGCGCTCATAGAATCTCTCCGAGATCCGTGGCGAACCGCACGACGCCATCGTGAAGCTCAGTGATATTGCGCTTGCGCAGCGCCACATAAGCCTGAGCGAAATTAAGCCTGCTTGATTCATCCTTGCTTGGGAAATGCTCTCGCAGGATGCGCGCGATGTCCTCCGTTGCGTGACGTACCGCACTCTCGCTCAGTTCCGTCGGCAATGTAATTTCGCAGTGGCTCGTCAACGGCATTCCGGTATTGCCGCTCGCAGGCGCAGCCTCGTCGATGAGACGCACGAGCAGCAGGCCGTCCTCGATCAGCTGCGAGGCGCGACTCCACAGGCTTGTCCAGAACTTCGACTGGTCCTCGGTCGAACCCGACATCAGCACTATCATGATCCGCCGCGACTTGAGATGGTCCTTGAGCGCACTGCAGAGCGTCGATACCCACTCGTGCTGCTCCGACACTTGTTGTGATTCGGTATCGATGTTGAAAACCGCTTCGATATTTTGGTCGCGCCCAGCCGTATTGTTCGAAACAAGCGTGCCGCTCACTTCGACATTCAATGGCTTGGCGACAGCGGGCTGGCCGAGCAAATCGTCGAAAGCGTGTCGGATACCGGCGAGGTAACGCGCCTTGAAGTCCTCGGCGTTAAGGATGACCGAAATGCCCTCGGGCTTAGCGAGCGTGCGGCCGTTGCTTCGGGCTCGGAATGCTGCCTTGAGGGTACCGAGAAAAGCGGTGTGGCCGCAGCGTTCGCCGTTATATCTCACGGTGACGACGCCGCCCGCACCGTCCAGATAGCGGTCAAGCTGTTCGAACTGGCGACGCCAATCGATATGTCTGGGTTCGCAATTCGCCACGGGCCTATCCGATTTTGATGGTTTGGTCGCCACCCGCAACGTTACCGCTGCCGATCGTGCCGCTTTTGGCTCGGGCCGTTTCGCCGCCGATGTCGATGTTTTGATTGCCGTGAGACTCGTTGTTGCTGCCGAGGGTTGCATCGATTGCTGGTTTCGTTGCGGCAGCTTTTTTCGTCGAACGGCTCTCAACGATCATCGCTGCGACGAAGCAGACGGCGAACGCCGCACCGATCGTCGTCCAGTATTGCCAGCCTGTGAGCGCGTTCCAATGGTTGAACGCGGCCATGAGCAGGCCGCCGCAAAGGCCGGTCAAGATGCGGCCGATTATTGGCGTCATTTGGTCTCCTAACGCTCGGTAGTGATCGATTGGTCTCGCCGTCTCGCAACGCGGGGGGCATCCCCACGAAATCGGTACGGGATCTGGCTCAGCCGGGAAGCAGCCGTGGGTCCGTTGTAATGGCGGGCCACTGGCGGCAATCTGGCATAGGCAGGCTTGCGAGATTCTAGCGCCATCGAGCGAGGCGGTCACGTTTCAGGTGTTCTTTGCTAAAACAGGCCACGGTAACGCGGGCTTGTTTTTTAGCAGAGCATATCGCTTTAGTTTGACGTTTTTCTCGAGCAGGCAGATACTCGCGATTCCGATGCAATAGGAAGCAATGAATCTATTTATCTATCACGCATAAGGAGTTGATTCGATGCCTCGTTCATCCTCCACGCATACTCAAAGAGCATTTCGCGAAAGGACAAACATCCGCGTCCGCATGATGTGGCGCAGATACGTTCGAGATACGCGAGATTGGGTGCACAATCCCGTAGCATTTCTTTTGAGCAGTTACGCATCGCTCTTTTTTGTCATTCCCTTTGCATGGTCTCTGTTCGAGCATACGTCTCTGTTTTGGAAGAGTTTCTACAACGTTTTAATCGCGGGCTGGTGTGGGTTATTACTAAGCATGGTAACGCTCGCTCAAGTGAAATGGATCAAAGGGTTGTTGGGTGCACCGGTGATGGGTGTATTTCTCCTTGGGGCATCCGCGTTCGCCTACCAAGACGCCAGGAATCAGACCATCGGTGTGCTAAATCGGCACTTTCCGTTTACATCGGCGCAGCTGCCCGAAGCGGTCGACGCTGGGAGCCGCTTTGTGTTCGCTATCGAGGTTGCGGGAGTGGCGACGGTCCTAGTCTTGGCTTGGTATGGATTGTTCATGATCCAATCGGCAGGTTTTGGCCGTCGCCGATCGGGGGGATGGTCATTTGCCCTCGGATCCGCCGGCGCAGCCGTGTCCCTGTTCGTTATCGGGTCGCTCAGTTTGGGGGCGACACGCAGCTTTGGCCTCGATGTGCTCCTCGTACGCAGCGCGTACGAATGGGATTTCTCGCAGGCCTTTCAATGCGAGGGGGTTCCGAAAGATGCGCGAGTTCTATTGTCGAAGACGTCTGACAATGTCGGCTACGCCGTGAAGCTGCGATTCCCGGAGAGGCCGTTTCTTCGCATGCGGGAGACGGACAAGGATCTCGCTGAAGCGATGCCTTTCATTGACGGAAAATTGAACCCGACATATCGCGTTGTCAACTGTAATAGGCCTGCGTCTTAGAGACGTCGTCGCCCCCTATCGCGCGGCAAGGCACAGTGTTCACCTCGACCGAGGCGCATAACGGGGGCCTGACAGCGGGCTGTCGTGATTCAGTCCGCTAGCTCGTAACTGGTGCTGCGGCCGCCACCGGGGAACTTCTTGAGCACGCCAGGCGCCCACAACTGCGTGATAGCGCGCAGATTGCGACGCACAGTGTTGCGCGAGATCCCCGTCTGCCTTGCTATCGCTCGTTCTCCCCATCCCCGTCTTGCCAATATCTTGATTTTCATTGCTTGCTCCTGACTCAGCATCGGCGGCAAAAAGCCGCCATCTTGCATCCCCGAGGAGGGGCATTTTTACATCGGCGCTCACATCTAATCAATGCGTCCCGCTTCAACCGGGGTAGATTTTCGATGAACCGGTCTGTTGGGTGCCGGTCAGTTGACCCAGTGCCTGCCCCGGAATGCGTCAGTACACCAAATTGCCACCATGGTCCCCGTGCGACCTCCGAGTGCTAATGCAGAGTCAACCGCCGAATTTCATTTAAGGTTTTCATACGAACGTCGTTATACGAGGAGAAGCAACCGGTCGTGATCGGACGTCCGACACGACGGGTGAGATCACGGAATGTTATCGACGCAGGAAGCTGGATAGCGTCAAGCGCAGTGGCAACGGGGGATGCTATCGTACTCGCGACAAACACATTTTGGTGCATGGCGTCGTCAAGCGGCAACGGTTGATATACGCTAGCCCTTTTTGCGCGCTTGACACCGTGATTACTGATTGAGTGTTTGTACGCGTAAATCTCGACGCGACGACTGAAAACATCGCACTACGGGGCGGAAAGATGCACAAGAACGAATATATTGCGGGGACGGGGATTGAAGCATTTCTCGCATGGATAAGCGCGCGCCTTGACGATGCCACCTTCGCGCACGCCTACACGCTACGCCAGGGAAATGTGCCGTGGGATTGCACTAGCCTGTTCAACGCCTACGAGCGCTACGAGTGGCGCCACGACACGCTCCCCGAGTACGGACTGCCCTCCGGCAACACGTTCGCTTCGAATATGCGTGTGCTCGAAACATTGCAGAGCGAACTGCATGCAGGGCTAGAAGCGGGCGACAATGAGCGCGTGTTCGAGGCTGCAAAGGCGGTAATGATTTGGGGTGGCGTCACGCATCGCAACGTGCAATGGCTCGAGAGTCGGCGCGGCAAGCTCTGTCGCATCATTGGTTCTACACGCGATGCAATCAACGCGAGCGACACGCGCCATACAGTCTTTTCCGATGCCGATCTGCGATTTACGTCTGGCATGAGTAAAGTCTATGCGCTCGCTTGCGACGATTTCGCGATTTACGATAGCCGCGTCGCCGCCGCGCTCGGTCGTGCAGTCGTTCTGTTTTGCCTCGATACGGGACGAGAAACCGTTCCGGAAGGCCTCGACTTCGCATGGGCAACGGCAAGAGGGACGCAGCTGCGACGTCCATCGCAAGACCAATACACGTTCCGCAGGCTCACTGCTGGCCGCGTCTACGCCAGTTGGAACATGAAGGCAAGTTGGCTGCTGAGCGCGCTCGCTTCGCGCCTGAACATTGGCGATCGCGGCTTTGGGGGGCTGCGGGAGGGCACACGGCGCCTCCGTGCGTTGGAGGCCGCGTTGTTTATGTTTGGCTATGACCTCGTTGTGCCGGTAGGCGGTGACCTGCCCGCTTCGATACGACAAGGGACCTCTCGCGAGGCTACGCACCAGCCCTGACGTTTGCCGTTGGTTAGTGTTCGAGCACCGCGGCCAGCTGAAGGTCGTTAGCGACGTTCTTCAGCCGCTTGTCACGCGTCCAAATGGTGACGCCGGGTTCCAGGCGTGCCGAGGCTAGAAGCGATGTATCGACGTATCCGATTCCCCGATTGAACAATCCTTCGCGTTCGATCAGATAAAACGTTTCCTCTGGCGTTGCTACTGGCACTGTCGGCAAATCAAGCAGTGCCCCAAGTACAACTTCACGGTCGCGCAGACTGCCGAGGGAAATCTCCCCGACCACGTAGGGATGAATCAACACACGCTCCTCTGAAAGCAGCGCAATCAGCATGGGATCGGCACGATTGAGGTGGTCGATCCAGACCGAGGTGTCAACGAGGATCATTTAACGTCCTGTCGGCGACGCGGTACGCTCTTGATACCCGGCTGACTTCCTCCCAGATTTGCGAGGCGCTTCGCTGCCTCCCGCTGGATCAGCGCCTTCAGCGCCTCACGTACGAGTGCAGATTTTTCTTCCACGCCCGTGTAGGCCTGGGCCTTGGCGATCAGGTCATCGTCAAGCGCAATGGTAGTACGCATGGAAATCTCCTCTTCGCATGCACGAATAATAGCATCGTTTGATGACGATTCAAGCGCATCAAGCTCGTGCGGGGACCGGCTCTCGTTTGCTAGCGCAGCTTCGGCGCGAGATCCTCTGCCCGCGGATGGCGGTAGCGCACGAGCAGGCGGGGATCTTTGTGTCCCGCGATCATCGCCAACTCGTGCATGCGAAAGATCGAAGCCAACCTCGACCTAGCTTCGCCTCAGATTGCGAAAACGTAGGTCTCGACCAAGTAACCCTTCGGGGGCCTCGCATTGAGTCTCATAGGCCGCGCGAGCGCGATCAACGGACCGCTCGAAGGCGTGAAGTTAAGGCGCCGACTCGAATCGCGAAACCTCAAACGAAAAGGGCCTAGCCATCGGCTAAGCCCTTTAAATCCCTTGGTGGAGCGGAGGAGGATCGAACTCCCGACCTTCGCATTGCGAACGCGACGCTCTCCCAGCTGAGCTACCGCCCCAACGAAAAACGATTCTAGCACGAGGTAAATTCCCTTTGGCAAGGGGGACCCCGTGGCCTCAGGCGGTCATTTCGCCGCAGCGGGCGCGCCTGCCAGCACCCAACCAACGACGTCGCGAATATCCCCTGCGCTCATCCTTGGATGCGCGGGCATAGGAATCACGCCCCACACCCCGGACCCACCGTCCCGAACCTTCCGCTCGAGCCGCGCTTGCGCTTGGGCGTCGCCCTTGTACTTCGCAGCGATGTCCTGAAAAGAGGGCCCAACGAGTTTCCGGTCGATCGCGTGGCACCCGAGGCAAGCGTTGGCTTTCGCGACGCTCATTCCGGCCGGCTCCCCGGCAGCATGAGCACTGCCAACAACCCCGACCATCGCCGCAACCCCAACCAAGCCAGCAAAACGCCCTCGCCGCAAAGCCAGCAAGGGCCGCAAAGCCCGCAAACCAGCAAACATCACTGCGCCCCTTTCCCAGCAGGCTTAGCCGGCGAGGAATTGGAAATCGGCGCAGGCGCTTGCTGATCGAGCGGTTGCGATGTGACGCTGGCAGCAGGCACAGCCCCCACCGTCGGCGCCGCCTCGGCAGCCGGCGCAGCCGCCGCCCCTGACGCCGAAGCCCCCGACGCAGCCGACGTCTCCAGCGCACGCGCCTCATCCGGCCGAATGTACTGGAACACCTTCACAACGCTTTTCACACCCACGGCGCGGCTAGCCACATCGGCACCACGCGCCCCTTCGTCCGGCGTCACGAGCCCCATCAAATAGATATTCCCGCGCTCGCCCACCACCTTGAAGTCGTTCGCCGAAATCCCCTTCTCGGCGATCAATCCAGCCTTGACCTTCCCTTCGAGGTACGAATCATTCGCCCGCGACGAGAAATCGGTCTTCGGCATCACCGCCAACTCGTTCACCACGTCGTTGACGTTATTGATCCCACGCACGATCTGCTCGGCGCGCTGCTTGTCCGCATCGCCGGCCACCTCGCCCGTCAACAACACGCGCCGATTGAACACGGTCACGTTGACGTGGTCGGTATCGGGCAACTGCTGGCTCGTCTGCGAAATCGCCTTCACCTGGATCTCGCGATCCTCAGTCTGCGTACCCACCGTCCGCCGATCGGTCGCGATCAACGCCCCACCGCCCGCCGCCCCGGCAACAGCCAGAATGCACCCCTGCAGCGAAACACCCACCGTCGCCGCCATCGCCACCGTAAGCGTGGTCCGCACAAGCGTCCTCGTGACGCGATTTGCCCTCATCAACGCACCCCTCTCACGAAATCAATCTTCGCCAAGCAACATGGCATCGATGCCGTCGCACAGGCAGTGAACAGCCAGCTGATGCACCTCACAAATACGCGCCAACCGTTCCGAAGGCACGCAAATGTGAATATCCGTATCGATCAACGCCGCAGCCAACTTGCCACCGCCGTTACCCGTCAGCGCAATCACAAACATCTCACGCTCATGCGCCTCGGTCACCGCAGCAATCACATTGGCCGCATCGCCGCTCGCCGTAATCACGAGCAACACATCGCCCGCATGCCCCAAGGCGCGAATCTGCCGCGCATACACACCGTCAAAACCGGTGTCGTCGCGCAGCGCAGTAAGCGCCGACGAATCGGCCGTCAGCGCCACGCCCGGCAGACCCGGCCGTTCGCGCTCGAAACAGGAAATCAAATACGAGGCAAAGCGCTGTGCGTCCGCCGCCGATGCGCCATTACCGCACGCGTAGATACGGTTGCCGTTCGCCAGCGCACCGAACATCGTGTCAACGGCCGCAGCAAGCGGAATCGAAAGGGCATCGAGCGCAGCAAGCTTGAATGCCGCGCTCTCGCGAAAATGCTGTTGGATTCGTTCGACTGACATCGGATCTCATTTCTCTCGGCGCCCGCCGCGGCGGGCGCCGTTGCGTCAGCGCGCAAGTTTACCGCACTCCATCCCCATCACCGCACCACCGTCTCAACCATCATCGGCCCCGAACGCATCGCGCAACCATTGCAGCCGCCCCCCCTCGAACGCCACCACGTCGAACCGGCAGGCACTCCCCTTATCCCCCGTGCGCACAAGAAAAAACCGCGCCGCAAGCAACAACCGCCGCCGCTTGCGCAAACCCACACTCGCCACGGCACCCCCATACGCCGCACCCGAGCGCGCCCGCACTTCCACGAACACGAGCGCCCCATCGCGCGAATCGCGCATGACAAGATCGATCTCACCGCCCCGGCACGTGAAATTACGCGTCACCAGCCGCAGCCCCTGATGCCGCAGATACTCGAGCGCCCTCGCCTCGAACGCAGCCCCGATCCGCTTCGACCCATCAGCCCGGCGAAAGTTGTCATCCTCATGCCGTTTCAATGCGGCAACCCCTGACCCACGCCCACGCGAGCCCGTGCGCGCAGCGTTCGCCGCAGGCCCCACATGGCACAATGGCGGCCTTGCCTCACCCGTTCGCGTCTTCTCCCCCATGCCCGATCCCCTCGAACTCGCCCAACAGCAGCAGTACCCGAACGCCACGCTGTACGTCGTCGCCACGCCCATCGGCAATGCGGCCGACATCACGCTGCGCGCACTGCACGTGCTGGGGCTCGTCGAACGCATCGCAGCCGAAGACACGCGCAACACCGGCCAGCTTCTCGCACGCTACGGCATCTCGAAGCCGCTCCTCGCCGTGCACGAGCATAACGAGCGCACCGCTGCCGTACGCATCATCGAACATCTCGCCGCAGGCGAACGCGTGGCCTACGTCTCCGATGCCGGCACCCCCGGCATCTCCGACCCGGGCGCCAAGCTCGTCGACGCCGTACGCGAAGCCGGCTACGGCGTCGTCCCGCTACCGGGCGCCAGCGCCATCACCACAGCACTGAGCATCGCCGGCGACTGGACCGCCTCCTTCTCGTTCATGGGCTTCCTGCCGCCCAAACCAAAGCAGCGCGCCGCCGCCTTGCAAGCACTCAAGTCGCACGAGCAAGCAATGGTGTTTTACGAAGCGCCCCATCGCATCGTCGAAACGGTCACGGCGCTCGCGGAAGCATTCGGCGGCGAACGCCGCCTGCTCATCGCGCGGGAATTGACGAAACTACACGAGGCAACCCACCGCTGCACCTTGGCCGAAGGGCCAGCATGGCTCGCCGCCGACGCCAACCGGCAGCGCGGCGAATTCGTGCTCGTGGTGGAAGGCGCGCCGCAGCGCGAAGCAGACAACAACGCCGCAGCACACGACACCGTGCTCACCGCCCTGCTCGAAGCGCTACCGGTCAGCGCAGCCGCGAAAGTGGCGGCCACGCTCACGGGCGCACCGCGCGATGCGCTCTACGCGCGCGCGCTCGAATTGAAGAAGACCTAGACGCTAAAAGCGAAGAGCCGCAGGAAAGCGGCTCTTCGACTCAAAACGGGAAAGTGTAGGCGGAGGGGAAACCGCCGGCAGGCAAGAAAGAAATACTCGAGGGGCGCGCGGAAGAAACCCGCGCCCGCTATTACTGCGGATCCTTCGGTTCCGAGACCGAAGCCACCGTCTCTTGGCGCGCGGCCAGAGCTTCCTGCTGCGTCAGCCCCTGAATCTTCACGCGCGCGGTACCCGATTGCTGCAAGCCGAGCTCACGTGCCGCCGCATAGGACAGATCGATCACGCGCCCACGCACATAAGGCCCGCGATCGTTGATGCGCACGACGATCGATTTCTGGTTCGTCGTGTTCGTCACGCGCACATAGGCCGCGAGCGGCAAGGTCTTGTGCGCGGCCGTCAGCGCATTCATGTCGTAGCGCTCGCCGCTTGCCGTCCGACGGCCGTCGAAACGGCGGCCGTACCACGACGCGCGCCCCGTCTGCTTGAAACGCGAGACATCGGGAATGTTGGCGTCGATCGGCTTGGCAGCCGCCAACGGCAGCGTGCCCGCGTTCGTCGACGGCAGCGACGCAGCCGCGCCGGAAAAGGCAACCGGCGCGCCGGCGCTCGTGCGCAGGTCGTTCGCGGCCGCATTGTTCGTTTGCGACGGTTGGACCGCGCAGCCCGCAAAGGCGGAAACGGCCACGAACGTGCCCAGGAATCGAATGACTCGATTGTTGTTCATATGACGTGCATGCCACAGTGTGGAGCTGCGACACGACACCTAAGAACACCGAAGGCGACGCGCTACAGCTCTGGCCACCAAGCTCCGCCACACGACGCGCGCGAACGCACCCGTCGTGTCTCGACACTTGGCCGCGGCCACACTCGGCCGCTTTCAGCCCGGTTGGTATTCACGTCTGGCGCGACTGTCCCCGTCAGCGTAACCAGACCCCACATGCCGCCCGCAGAACGCGCTTCGTTCCTTGCTACGTTCATCATGCACCCCATCAGGGCGCGAACAGCGGCGGCGTAGGCTCACCCGGCAGTACGGCCGACAGGCCGTGGCAGGCGCAGTGCGCACCCGGCCGGGCAAGACGTGTGCATCGAACAGCGTCGACGCAGATGTGAAGCGCACCCGATAGACCCAGAGCGCAACCTCAGAATTGCAATTGACAGCGGCCGGCACAGGACGTTTCAAACACCGCCAGCCGCTAAACTCAGACAAAAAGTGCGCGACTCCCTCGCACACTTGAAGGCGCATTATAGCAAAGAATGGAGCGAATCAAGCCGACACCGACCTTTCGGCCATTGATTCTCGCTATGGCAGCAACAATCGGCATTGATCTGGGTGCCGCACCCGTGCCGACGCGCCGCCGGACCGGCCGGTACAATCAAGGTTTTTCGCCCCGCCCAAGGGCCAAGGCTACTGCGCAGATGAAGGTCCTCATCATCCCTGTCACCCCGTTCCAACAGAACTGCTCGCTGTTGATCGACGAAGCCACCCGGCACGCCGCCATCGTCGATCCGGGCGGCGATCTCGACCGCATCGAGCAGGTCGTAGCCGAGCAAAACGTCACCGTCGAGAAGATCCTGCTGACGCACGGCCACGTCGATCACTGCGCCGGCGCGAAGGCACTTGCCACGCACTACGGCGTGCCGATCGAGGGTCCCCAGCGCGAGGAAAGCTTCTGGATCGACATGCTGCCGACTCAGAGCCAGCGCTTCGGCTTCCCCCCGGCCGAGGCGTTCGAGCCCGACCGCTGGCTCGACGATGGCGATACGGTCCGCTTCGGCAACGAAACACTCGATGTCTATCACTGCCCGGGCCATACGCCGGGGCACGTCGTCTTCGTGAGCAAGTCGCACCGCGTCGCGCTCGTGGGCGATGTCCTGTTCGCGGGGTCGATCGGCCGTACCGATTTCCCGCGAGGCAACCATGCCGACCTGATCAATGCGATCCGCACGAAGCTCTGGCCGCTCGGCGACGACATCACGTTCGTCCCTGGCCACGGCCCCACCTCGACGTTCGGCGAGGAGCGGCGCACGAATCCCTATGTCGGCGAAGACGGAGCAAACGCGTGAGCGCAGAAATTTATGTCAGTACCGATATCGAGGCCGACGGCCCGATCCCGGGCCCCCACTCGATGCTGAGTTTCGCCTCGGCCGCCTATACCGAGGACAAGCAGCTGATCGCCACCTTCTCGGCCAACCTCGAAACGCTGCCCGGCGCGGCAGCCCACCCGGTGCAAGCCGCCTGGTGGAAAACGCAGGAAGCCGCGTGGGCCGCCTGCCGCACCGATCTGCGCCAACCCGAGGAGGCGATGCTCGCCTACGTGGCGTGGGTCGAAGCGCTGCCGGGCAAGCCCGTCTTCGTCGGCATGCCGGCCGGTTTCGATTTCACGTTCATGTTCTGGTACATGATGCGCTTCACGGGCCGCTGCCCGTTCTCGTGGTCCGCGCTCGACATCAAGACGCTCGCGTTCGCCATGACGGGCCTGCCCTATCGCAAATGCATCAAGCCGCGCATGCCGAAGCACTGGTTCGACGACCATCCGCACACGCACGTCGCGCTCGACGATGCCATCGAACAAGGCGCCCTGTTCTGCAACATGCTGCGCGACCTGCGCACGCTGCAGCAGTGCTCGGCAGCGGCGGCAGAGACGGCCCGCGGCGAAGCGAGCGGCGAATTGGAACGCGCCGCAGCACAAAACGACGCTGAGAGCCCGCCAAATTAGACGAACTCCCTCGCTTGACGGCCATCGGATTGCCTTTTGTTTCTTGCGCCTCTAATATTCAGCAAAGTTGGGCGAAACGGAGGCGCCGATGACTCTCGATACGTTCTCGCAGAAAATCCTGCGCCTCTTGCAGCTCGATGCGCGCCGGTCCGTGCAGGAAATCTCGGATCAGGTCGGCCTGTCGAGCACGCCGTGCTGGCGGCGCATCAAGGACATGGAGCAATCGGGCATCATTCAGCGCTACACGGCGCTGCTCGATCGCGAGAAGCTGGGGCTTCACGTCTGCGCACTCGCGCACATCCATCTGACGCGCCATACGGAAGGCGGCGTCGAGCAATTCGAGCGCGAAATCTCCACCTGCCCGGAAGTCACCGAGTGCTACAGCACGACAGGCGAGGCGGACTACATCCTCAAAATCGTCGCCCCCGACATCAAGGCGTACGACACGTTCCTGCACGAACGCATCTTCAAGATTCCGGCCGTCGCGCAGGTGCGCACGAGCGTCGTGCTGCGCGAAATCAAGTTCGATACCCAGTTGCCGCTTTAAGGCCCGAGGGCACCCTAAGCGTGCCCTCGCGCGTGCGCCTTGCCGAGCGGCGCGGCGCTCGCATGCGCCGACGTTTCGATTGCCCGTTGTAACGTAACGCGGCGCGCGCCGAGGCGTGTGCGCAGCGCTTCGATATCGATTCGCGACGACAGATCGGCGTCGCCCTCGCCGCGTGCAACCGAATCGGCTGCGAGCGTGATGTCGACGTCGAGCCCCGTACTAAGATAGTGCACGTTCAACGCGGCCGCACGCAGCCCATAGTGCGCGAGCTCCGTGTCGACGAGTTCGGTCAGCTTCGCGCGCGTCGGCAGCCGTGCGGGCGGATGATGGAGCGCATCGTTTTCCGGATCGACGTGAATCAGCGCGTCGAGCACGCGCTTGTCGGTCAGCACGCGCGTGCGCGCGGACTCCGCGATGTAGTGCCCCTCGGAAACCGAGATCAGCGGATCGACGAGAATGTGTGCGTCGACAAGCGCGAGGTCCCCCATTTTGCGCGTGCGCAATTCGTGCACGTCGCGTACGCCCGGCGTCGAAAGCAGCAGCTTGCGAATGTCCGCCGTTTCGCCCTCGTCGAGCGCGCGGTCGGACAGATCCTGCAACGCGTCCCATCCGAAGACGAAACCCATCCGGGCAACGAGGAAGCCGACAATCGCCGCAGCAATCGGATCGAGCAGCCGTACGCCGGCCAGGCTGCCGATGATGCCGATCGCGACGACGAGCGATGATGCCGCATCGGAGCGCGCATGCCACGCGTTGGCAATCAGCATCGCCGAACGTACGCGGTTCGTCTCGCGCAGCATGTAGCGAAAGAGCGCCTCTTTCGAAACCAGCACGAGCACAGCTACTCCGAGCGCGACAGCCTTCACAGGCGGAATGTCGTCGAGATGCGCGAGCCGAATGCCTGCTCGCCACAGCATGCCCACACCGACCGCCACGAGCAGCGCGCCCAGAAACAGCGAGGCCACCGTCTCGTAACGACGGTGCCCATAGTTATGATCGGCATCGGGTTTCTCGGCGCTGGCCCGATTGGCCAGCAGCACGATGAAATCCGAGATCAAATCCGCGAGCGAATGGACACCGTCGGCAACGAGGGCCTGCGAATGCGCAAGCGCCCCGATCGCGATCTGCAGCGTCATCAGGACAAGGTTGACTGCGACACTCGCCAGCGTGCTTCTGCGGGCGACCGCATGCTTTTCGGCGCTATCGACGTCGGTATTCGGGGCCATCGGTTGAAGCGGCACAAGGACAGGAAGAGAGGGAATGCCGCAATTGTAACAAGCCAGCCGTGACCACAGCATGGCACGCTCATAGATTTTTCTTTTCAAATCAGCCGCTTATGAGAACACAACGCATTCCCATTCACGCCGGCGGCCCGGACTGAGACTGGCCTGAGTCAGAAACCTGTTACAGGCAGGGCGTGTCGGGACGACATGCCGCAGGCGAAAAAAAACCGCGCTTCCAGTCGGTTGCGCGGTTTTAATTTGGCTTGGCACCGGGGCGGCGACTCGCGTCACCCTGGGCAATACGAATCGACTCGACTCAGGCCAGACTGAGAGAAGCCGACTGCAGGCGCTTACTTCTGAATCAGAAATTGATCGCGGTCCTGACCGGCAATCCACTTCGGCGGCTTGCCGCGACCCGACCATGTGTTCCCGCTCTGCGGATCACGGTATTTCGGTGCAACGACGGAACCGTTGCCCGTACGCGCGCCCCGGCCGCTCTTGGCTTGCTTGCCACGGCCGCCGCCGAGCTCTGCCAGAGAAATGCCGTAGTCGGCCATTTTCTGCTTGATCTCGTTGAGCACTTCCGCGTATTCGCGGGCTTTCGCCTCTTCGATCTGCTTCTCCAGCTTTTCGCGTTGGGCGAGAAGTTCCTTGTAAGAAGACATAGTTCCCTTTTGATATCGGTGAATGACGCCGGTCTGCCGCCGGATTTGCCATCTGAATGCGTGGTGCCTCGGATATTTCGGTGCGAGATTAGCACAAAACAGAACTACGCGAGAAGTACGAAATCGCCGATTTCATAGATTCCTGCGTTTCGCGTCGTTTCCGACCATTCGCCATCCCGGTGCCCCGCATTTATCCAATGCGAGATGTAAGCCCGGCTTTCATCTCGCATGCACCACGCACAGGCAACACGCTTGTCAGCCCATGAAAATTAATAGGACATATCTTAATAAAGTTCTCATATGGTGAGAGGTTCGGCGCTATCGCAGCCCTATATCCACGCCAGACCTGGGGTTTCTCCTGACTCGGATCACCGCTCAGGATGGACCGATCTGCCGAATGCACTCTTCAAGTGCACTGCGCAATTCGCCCACATCGGTTTGGGGATTGTCGAATGTCTGCCGTCCACGTACCTGTCCATCGGTCCAATCCACGCCGTATCGGTCGATACCGAGTACGCGCAACGATGGCGTGTTCGTCATACGAGTGTCACACCAGGACAGCAATGCGGCCTCATCGGCATCGGGAATCGGCGGCAGCGAATCCAATTCATCGCCCGGCAACCAGCCCATCGATCCGAATCCGCCGATATAACGCATCCGCTCGATCTCCATGATTCGAAAAGAGAAATCGCCAAGCGCGAGGTACCGCTGTGCGTCGAGGTGATATCGCATATAGCGTCGCGCGAGTCCGGATACATCCTGTTGCATTTCAACGAAACGCCCGATCAGCGTCACGCGCTCACCGTTTAGTACATCGCCGTTTTCTCCTGGAGCGGTAACCAAAAATCCCGCGCGGGAATCGGCCTCCAGATTGCGCGTATGTTCGGCAAGACGACTTACGAGTATCACGGGGCGGTGTCGCGAATCGAGTGCGAACGGGATCGCAGTCGGAAACGGATATCCCGCCGGTTCGCGCAGATTCGTAGCGAGCGTACCCGTCGCACACCGGTGCAGCAGATTGAGTGGAGTTTGTGCCGGAACTCTCATCGAACATCTCCGTTTTTGCGGTCGCGGTCTCCCGGCACGCTTGTAGGCGTTCCGTTAGAATCGTTTTTCCCCGTCGCGGGCCGGGCCGCAACCGCGCCATCGTAACGCCAGTCCTGCGGCTATGACCGGCGCCATTCTCGCGCCCTTTTTTCGTCGCTTTTTCCCGGACTCTTTCGTGTCGCAACTGTCGCAATCCACGACGACGCCCGCCGAGCATCGCGCGCTGCCCGCCGCCGCACGGCAACGCGCCCGCTACGCCACGATGGCGCTCTTTTTCATCGCCGGCATGGCCTACGCCTCCTGGGGGGTTCATGTCCCCACCGTCCGCGATAAATTCGGCCTCAATGCGGCCTGGCTCTCGATCGCGCTTTTCGCACTGACGGGCGGCTCGATGCTCGCCATGGTCACGAACGCGAAATGGATCGCACGCGTGGGCACCCGCCGCGCTTGTCTCGCGGGCGGCGCCGTCATGTCGGCGTGTGCCGCATTGATTCTCGTCGTGCCGTCGTACCCGCTCCTGCTCGTTGTGCTGGCCGCGTTCGGCATGGGCATGGCCACGCTCGACGTCGCCATGAATGCCGAGGCAAGCGCATTCGAAGCCGCAATCGGGCGGCCCATCATGTCTTCGCTGCATGGCATGTTCAGTATCGGCGGGGTGGCCGGCGCCGCGGTCGGCGGCCTCGCGCTCTCGCACGGCATGGCGCCGCGGGTCCATCTCGCGCTCGTCGCCGTGGTTTGCGGGTGCGTGCTGCTCGTCGCGTGCCCCGCCGTGCTCCCGCACGTTCCCCATACGGCGCACGCGCACGGCGAAGAGAATCGGATGAGCCGCTGGCGCTCACCCGTACTCTGGGCAATCGGGGCCGTCGCACTGATCGCACTCGTGGCCGAAGGGGCGATGTACGACTGGGCCACGGTCTATATGCGCGACGTCGTTCATTCGAGCCCCGCACTGGCGAGCGCGGCCTACGCCGCGTTCACCGGCGCCATGGCTGCCGGTCGCTTCGCCGGCGATTACGTGCGTGCCCGGTTCGGCGCCGTGCAGCTCGTGTTCGTCAGCGCCACGATCGCCTGCGCCGGCATGGTCGGCGCCCTCGTGCTCCCGTATGCCGCCACCGCGCTCGCCGGCTTCGCCATGATGGGCATCGGCCTCGCCAACATGATGCCGGTCCTGTTCGCCGCGGCCATGCGCGTCAAGGGCGTTCATGCTGCCGAAGGGCTCGCGCACGTCGCCGGCATCGTTGGCGGCGACCGCGCCTGCTCCGCTGGTGGATGAGCGGCGCGCCCGCTCCGAGCAGGTCACGCCCGCCCACGGGATGCCTGCGCTGAACCCGGCGATCCTCACGCCCGAGCTCGCACTCAATGCGCCGCCCG
>CBJMQH010000032.1:0-17759 GCA_966431825.1 uncultured Trinickia sp. | reverse complement strand
GGCGGCGAGGAAGCCGACCGCATGCATGAGCGCGTCGATCGACGCGCCGAGCCATCGTAGCGCCCGGCCGTGTGCGGCGGCTTTCTTGGTCAAGGTCAGTTGCATGGCCATGGTCTTTACGCGAGCTTGCCGGTGTATTTTTCGAGCGTGGCCCAGGCATCGTCGCCGAAGCGGCCGTGCCACTGCGCGTAAAAGCCTGCCGTGCGCAGCTTGCTGCGGAACCCGTCGTGGTCGACGTCGTTGAACTGCAGCCCCTTACCCGTCAGCTCAGGCTTGAGCGACGCATTGAGCTGCGCCACATCGGCCCGCTCTGCCAGGGCGGCATCGTTGATCGCCGTGCGCACGATGCCTTGCACGTCGGCAGGCAACCGCGAGAACGATTGGGCGTTGGCGAGGAACCAGAAACCGTCCCACATGTGGTTCGACAGCGAGCAGAACTTTTGCACTTCGTAGAGCCGCGCCGCGGCGATCGTCGCGAGCGGGTTCTCCTCGCCTTCGACGATTTTCGTCTGCAGCGACGAATAGACCTCCGCGAAATTGATGCTGGCCGGCGACGCGCCCAGTGCCGTGAACATCGAAGTCCACAGCGGGCTCATCGGCACGCGCAGCTTGATCCCTTTGAGATCTTCGGGGCGATGGATCGCGCGCGAACTCGTCGTGATCTGCCGATAGCCGTTGTCCCAGATCTTTTCGAATGCGATCAGCGACGTCTTGCCGATGTCGGCGCGCACGCGGGCACCGAGGGCGCCGTCCATCGCCGCCCAAACCTGGCTGTAGTCGTGAAACGCAAAGCCGATACCGCTGATCTGTGCCGACGGGACGAGCGTTCCCAGTATCAGCGGCGAGAGCGTGAAGAAATCGATGGCGCCCGAGCGGACCTGCGAGAGCATGTCCGTGTCGCTGCCGAGCTGATTCGCAGGATAGATCTGCAGTTGCACACGCCCGTGCGTCTCCGACGCGATGCGTGCAGCGGCCTGCTGCGCGCGCTTGTTCAGCGGATGAGTGTCCGGCAGGTTGTTCGCGTACTTCAGCGTGAATTCGGCGGCGTGCGCGCTTCGCATCGGCACGCCCAACGTACCGGCAGCAAGCGCTGCGCAAGCGCGCGCGACGAACGCGCGGCGGGAAAAGGACGGCATAGCGGTGTCTCCTTGAGTCTTCATGTCGTAGTCCTCTCTGTCCGCCTGTGAGCGCGGCGAGGGTTGCCCGTTTAAGCAAGTCGAATGCCATCGATGTCGGGGTACGCCGCCGCAATCACACACACGCTTTGCCGCTGCTCGGGTGCGGCTCCTCGCGTTTGCACGCTCGCGTGCGGCAACGGCCGGTCTACTGTCGATTCGTTTCAAGCAGGTGTCGAGGGAATGCGACAGCTGTCGCATGCTGCGAGATGCCGCCGCCAGGCTGTGCTTGGCGGCATGCGACGGGGCGGACATGGTTCGGCATTTGCTTGATGGGGCCCGGCCGTCGCGGCCTGCGGCTTGCGCGACAACGGCGAGACGCCATCCGATCCACTTCGACTTCGCGAGGGACATTCATGCTGCCAACACGCACACTCGGTTCACAAGGACTCGCTGTTTCCGCGCTCGGGCTTGGCTGTATGGGCATGAGCTACGGCTACGGCCCGGCCGATGAAACCGAGTCGATTCGGACGATTCACCGCGCGCTAGAGTTGGGCTGCACGTTCTTCGACACAGCCGAGGCGTACGGCCCGTACGAGAACGAACGGCTGCTCGCGCGTGCGCTTGACGGGAGGCGGCACGACGTGGCAATCGCCACGAAGTTCGGATTCAAGCTCGACGGTGCGGGCAAGATCGCAGGAGCGGACAGCCGGCCTGAGCGGATCCGTGCCGTGGTCGACGCGAGTCTCGAGCGGCTGAACACCGACTACATCGATCTGTTGTACCAACACCGCGTGGATCCCGATGTGCCGATCGAGGACGTGGCGGGCACAGTCGGCGAGCTTGTGGCGGCGGGGAAGGTGCGTTACTTCGGTCTGTCGGAGGCGAGCGCAAAGACGGTACGCCGTGCACACGCGGTGCATCCGGTGACGGCATTGCAGAGCGAATACTCGTTGTGGGAACGTAATGTGGAGACCGAAATTTTGCCCTGCCTGCGCGAGCTCGGCATTGGGTTCGTGCCGTTCGGTCCGCTCGGGCGCGGTTTTCTGACCGGGACAGCGAAGCCCGCCGAAGCTTATCCTGAAGGCGATATCCGTCGCGTTTCGGACCCTCGGCTGCAAGGCGAGAACTTCGCGGCCAACCTGCGCATCGCCGGCATCGTCGAGCGCTATGCGTCGGAGGCCGGCGTGAGCGTGCCGCAACTGGCGCTCGCCTGGGCGCTTTCGCGCGGCGAGGACATCGTCCCCATTCCCGGCACCCGACGCGTGCGCAACCTAGAGGCCAATTTCGCAGCGGCCACACTCACCGTCGATCCGTCGCTGCTGCGCGATCTCGATGCGGCCGTGCCGCGCGGCGCGACGGCGGGGCCGCGTTACCGGGGCCTCATGGAGACCTTCGTCGACCGATGAGCCGCTGTCCCGAAGCGTTTGCGGCGTGCCGGCTACGCGTAGAACGCGGACGGCGTGACGCCGAAATGCCGCTTGAACATCGCCGCGAACGCGCTCTGACTGCTGTAGCCGTGGTCCATGGCAACGGTCAGGACCTTTTCGCCGTGCGCGAGCCGCTTCAGCGCGAGCAACAGCCGCGCTTGCTCGCGCCAGCGGCCGAACGTGAGCCCGGTTTCGCGCTGAAACCAGCGATGCAGCGTTTTGCCCGAGACACCGAGCGTGTCGGCCCATTGCGTGATCGTGCGCACGTCGTCGGGCGCCGTGAGCAACGCGTCGCAGATCGTACGCAAGCGAATATCGCGCGGCCACGGCAGGTAGAGCGGCAACAGCGGCGCTGCGGTCATTTCGGCCAGCAACAGCTGCATCAGGTGGTCGTCACGCGATCCCGAGCGGTAATCGAGCGGCACTTCGATTGCGGCGAGGATCAGCTCGCGCAGCAGCGGGTGCACTTCGACGACGCAGCTTCGCCCGGGCAGGTGCGCGACGGCGCCGGGTTCGACGAAGACGGTGCGCACCTGCACGTCGCCGCTCATCTGGACCGTGTGGTCGAGTCCCGCTTCGAGCCAGACGCCGCGTGTCGGCGGCACGACCCAGGAGCCGTTCTCGGATTGAACATGCATCACGCCTTCGATCGCATAGAGCAACTGCGCGCGCCGATGGCGGTGCGGTGCGATGACCGTTCCGTGCGGATACCGCGCTGCCATCGCGGAGACCGGCATCGGCGTGGTCTCGTACGGCACGTGGGCGTCGGGAAGGGTCAATTCGTTTGTCCGTTTTGCGACAAGTGATGGCATTTTGGCGTTAGACAGGCGATTGAGCGGGCAGGCACGATGACGCTTCCTTCACGTCATTGATGTTTCGATAATGATATTAAGCGAAAGCGCGCCATGAACAAGTCCTATTATTTGTTTCCATTCTTTGCGATTGCACTTTGGGCCGGGAATGTCATCGTTTCGAAGCTTTCTGCATCGGCGATCGACCCCACAGCGATTACTTTCTATCGCCTTCTTCTCGCAGTGGCGCTAATGAGCCTGTTTACGCTACGCCCGGCCTGGAGAAATCGCGCCGCCTTGTTTGCTCAATTACCGAAATTGTTCGTGCTCGGGTTCCTCGCAATGGCGCTTTTCCAAAGCCTGTCTTATGAGGCGGCGAAGACCACATCCGCCACCAATATGGCAATCATCACGGCCCTGGTGCCGTTGATGACAATGGCCGCGAGCTCGTTGTTGCTGGGCGATGCCCCAGGGATGGGCATGCTCGGCGGGGGGATGCTGTCGCTGCTCGGCGTCGTGTACCTGATTACGCAGGGGCGGCCGGCCGCGTTGCTCGCGCATGGCGTGCATACCGGCGATTGGCTCATGCTCGGCGCGGCGGCTGCTTACGCATGCTATGGCGTGCTATTGAAGCGGTGGCACGTCGGATTGCCCGCATGGCAGTCCACGTACGTTCAGGCGATCGCTGCGCTGATATTCATGACGCCAATGATGTTGCGCTTGCCTCACCATGCCATCGTCCCCACCAAGGCGAGCCTGCCGCTCATTCTTTATGCGGGTGCGCTTGCCTCCGTCGTGTTGCCTTACCTCTGGATGGAGGGCGTAAAGCACCTCGGGCCCAGCCGGTGCGCGATATTCATGAACATACTGCCCGTCATGACAGCCTGTATCGCAATTGCGATGCTGGGGGAATCGCTGCATCTTTATCATTTGTACGGCGGCGGCGTGGCCCTCGCGGGCGTCGTCTTCGCGCAGCGGTTTTCGATGCCCGTGCGACAAGCCCAGGCGGTGCAGCAATGAACGCCGTCCCGGAGTCGAGCCCTCCCGCACTGCTCGGTGACGCGCAATGGCTTACGCTCGCGCGCAAACTCGAACGCATCGCCGTGGCGCTGGAAGCGATGACGCGCGCCCCGGATGCCGCCCGCATCGATTTCGACGCATCGATTGCCTTCCGGTGGCTCGGCTTTGGCGCTCCGCCGGGCGCGGCACCGCTCGAGCCGATTGCAACGCCTGCCCTGATCCCATTCGCGGCCCTGCGCAATGTAGACCGCCAGGCCGATATCGTCGAGCGCAACACCCGTCAGTTCGTGCACGGCTACGCGGCGAACCATGTCCTGCTGACAGGCGCGCGGGGTACCGGCAAATCGTCGATCGTGAAGGCATGCCTCCACGCCTTTGCGGCCGACGGACTGCGCTTGATCGAGGTCAGCAAGGAGGGACTCAACGATTTGCCTGCGATCATAGAACTCGTGCGTGCGCGGCCCGAACGGTTCATCGTCTTCTGCGACGATTTGTCGTTCGAGGCGGGCGAAACAGGGTACAAGGGGCTCAAGACGGTGCTCGACGGGTCTGTCGCCACCGAGCTGTCGAATGTCCTCATCTACGCCACCTCGAACCGGCGGCATTTGCTGCCCGAAAGCGCAAGCGACAATACGGACGTCTCGCGCGCCGAAAACGGCGAGCTGCATCCGGGCGATGCGGTCGAAGAGCGCATTTCGCTATCCGAACGTTTCGGGATCTGGGTGACGTTCTATGGTTTCACGCAGGATCAGTATCTGTCCGTCGTCGACAGCCGGCTCGCCCAGGCGGGCTTCGACGCCGAGCAGATCCGCGTGGCGCGTGAACCGGCCTTGCAGTGGGCGCTGGCGCGTGGCGCCCGCTCGGGCCGTATCGCGGTGCAGTTCGTGCGGGATTACGTCGGGCGGCTCGCTTTCGAGGCGCGGGCGGGCGCGACCGCGACCGGTGCCGCCGACTCCGCCGGCGGGTATGCGCGCCACACGGGCTGAGCGCAAGGATGGCAGCCGGCCCCGTGCGGCGCGCCTTCAGGTCATGTTCAGCAGCAGATCGCTGCCAACGTCGCGGACATGGGGAATCCGCAGCTGCCGTAGCTTGCGATATAGCGAAGCGCGGCACATGCCGAGCTCGCGCGACGCAGCGGAAATGTTCCAGCGGCTGGCGGTCAGCGCCCGGATGATGTTTTCGCGCTCGCCGGCAAGCGGGTGTGGCGTCCGGGCGTCTTCGGATCGCACTGCGCCGTACGCCTCTCGGATTGCCGTCCGGTACGGTGTGGCCTGTGGTTCCGGGCGGGCGGGCACGGGGGCGATGCCCGGTGCCAGGCCCGATGCGCACGGCTGTGCGCTGCGTGCGAGCGTGACGCCTGAAAGTACGTTGGCGGGCAGGTCGCATGCGCGGATCGTTTCGCCGCTCTTCACGGCCCAGGCGTATTGGATCGCCGAGCGCATTTGACGCCGGTTGCCGGGCCAGCTGTAGGCGAGTGCAATCTCGCGCGCCTCGTGGTCGATGGCCTCCGCGGCAGCGAGGCCGTGTGCTTCCGCGCTGACGATTGCGTCGAGCAGCCAGCCGCGATCGTGCCGCTCGCGCAGCGGCGGCAGGTGCAGGATGCCGACGGCGATACGGTAGTAGAGATCCTCGCGAAACGCGCCTCCAGCCACGCGCGCTTCGATATGTTGGTGCGTCGCGCAAATCAGTTGAAGATCGACGGAAATCGGCGTCGCTGAGCCGATCGGCGTGACTTCCCGCTCGGACAGCACACGCAACAGGCGTGTTTGTTGGGCGGCGGGCATGTCGCCGATTTCGTCGAGGAAAAGCGTGCCGCCGTGCGCCTGTACGACTTTGCCTTTCATTCCTGTCGCTAGCGCGCCGGAAAATGCGCCGCGCTGATAGCCGAAAAGTTCGCTTTCGATCAGATTTTCCGGAATGGAGCCGCAATTAACAGACACCATTGCGGCATCGCGGCGCCGGCTGTATTGATGCAGTGCACGAGCGAGGTACTCCTTGCCGGTGCCCGTTTCGCCGAGGATCAGAATCGGCAATTGACGGTCGATCAAGAGGCGCGCGCGCGAAATCATCGCTCGCATGCCCGGGTCGTCTCCGCAGAGTTCGCTCAGAGTGGGCCAAGCCGAGCGACCAGAGCTTACGCGTGTGCAGTCCAGGGGGTCTTGGGCTTTCATGGCGTCTCTCATGTCGTTTGATATGGAACGATCGCCACGGCTTGTGCCCGCGCGATCGCGGCCGCATCGAAATGGTGGGGCGATGCGCCGCGATCTAGCATAGTGCCGTTTATTGATAGTCTCCAATACATTATGATGCGCTGACTGATACCGCTTCGCTATAAATGGAAAGGCGCTGTTCACTTTTAGGGCAGACTCCATGGAGCTCAGGCAGCTTCGCTATTTCGTCGTGCTGGCAGAAACGCTGCATTTCGGGCGCGCGGCGCGTATTCTCCACATTTCGCAGCCGCCGCTGTCGCGACAGATCGCAATGCTCGAAACCGAACTCGGTGTCGTGCTGTTCGAGCGCACGCGCCGGAATGTGCGGCTGTCGGCGGCGGGCCGGCGGTTCTATCGCGATGCGAAGGCCGCCCTCGCAACCGTCGATCAGGCCCGTGCGCATGCCAGTGCCGCGAACCTCGGAGAGGAGGGCACACTGGTGGCGGGTTTCATGTTCGCCGCGGCTTACAGCATCCTGCCCGTACTCACGCGCGCTTACGCCAATGCATTTCCGAATGTCACGCTCAAATTGAGCGAAACGATTCCCACATCGTTGCTGAACGATCTGCGCGGCGGCAAGGTCGACGTGGGCATCATGTATCCGTCGGATGCGGGCGTGGAACTCGAGACGCGACCGATCTTTCGCGAGCCGCTTGTCGCCGTGCTGCCCCAAGGCCACCGGCTTGCGACACGCAGTGCGATATCGGTGGATCAGTTGCACGAAGAGTGGTTCATCATTTCCCCGCACGACGCCTCGCCCTTTATCTACAACACGATCGTCGAGCATTGCCGCCGCGCAGGCTTCACACCGCACATCCGGCTGGAGACCAACTATCAGCAGACGATCGTCAACCTCGTGGCACAGGGGCTCGGCGTCGCGCTCGTTCACAGCTCGATGCGGACGTCCCACGCCGAGAACGTGAGCTTCGTCCCGCTCGTGCAGGCGCCGTTCATCGATGTCGCGCTTGTTTGGAGTGCGGATACAGTGAACCCTTGTGTCGCGCGATTCCTGGAAATCGCCGAGCAACTCGGGCTTGCTTCGCAGTGGCCTGAAATCGCCGAGGGTCCGCGCAGCGCGCACGCGTAGCCACGCACGACAACTGTGATCGGTCGGCGAGACAGCTGTCGCAGGGTGGCCGAAGCCAAACCCACGCGAAGCATGATCCCGGCAAGACATCGACGATGGCATCGCTATTGCTTATCGACGGCGTCTTCCACTCACGTACCGATTCATGACTTCCTTAGCTCGAACGTTCTGCCATCCGGGCCCAGCCGCCTACCCGCGGGTGCTGGCAGCGGAAGTGCGAAAAACGCGCGAACTGCGCGTGGCTGTACCCGTGGGTGCCAACGCCGGTGCCGCGCTGCGCGAGCTTGCCGCATCCCACGCGATCGAAAGCGGATGCGGCCGGATCGTCTGCGGTTCGGCGCGCGCGCTGCAGTATCACGTCGTGATCAAGGCGAGCGGCGGAGAAAAGCCTTACGTCTACGGCGAACCGTGTGTCGACACAGGCGAGACGACGCTCATCAACGGCACTTTCACAATCGGCACAGACCGCCATGGCCTGCTCGCCCTGCACTGCCACGCCGCATTTGTTGGCAGTGACGGGAGACTGCACGGCGGCCATCTGATTCTCGACAGGCTCACCGTGGGCAGCTCGCCGCTTATCGCGCGTATCAGCGCGTTCGACGGCGGCGGCTTTGTCCATGCGCTCGACGACGAGACGCGTTACACACTGTTCGCCCCGTCGTGCGGAGGTAGCGCATGAGGGCCGGTCCTGCTCCGACGCTCGAACGCGGGCGCTACGGGCGTACGCTCGTGGTACGCCTGAAGCCGAACGAAGATGTTGTCGAAGCGCTCGAGCGGCTATGTCGCGAATACGGCATCGCACGAGCTGTCGTGCGCAGTGCTGTCGGCAGTCTCGTCGATGGCTGCTTGCAGGTGAACGAAGTTTCTCCGACTGTCGCCGTGCGAGGACCGGGTGTCGAGATCGTCGGCTTGTTCGGCGAGATAGATGCACAGGAAGCGCCTGCGTTGGAGTATGAGGGCGCGGGCTCTACCCGCGTACACCGCCGCTCGCCGTTGATGGCCGTTTTGTCCGGCATCGACAGCCAGGTGTTCGCCGGCCGCCTGGTGCGTGGTGAAAACCTCACGTTCATCACAGTCGAATGCGTGTTGCAGGAGTGGATCGCCCAGCGCGGAGACGACTGAGAGTGCGGTGGTTCAGCAGGGTGCTCAAAGCATGATCTGCACGGTGCGTTCGTGTGCGGCCCTGTGTGCCGAGGCGCTGCGCGGCGCCCAGACTTCGTCGAGGCTCGGCCGCACGAGGTCGAGCTGTGTCGAGATGCCGTCGTGACGGCGGCAGCGTGCTCGGTTGGCCGCTTGCATTTCGACGATCGTCTGGTCCTGCCGTGCCACCCGACGTAAAAACGGCCAGACCAGAAGGCGGACCATCCACGCCGGTGCCCAGCGGTTTTCCACGTGCAGCGTGCCGAGCACGCGCGTGCGGCGCTCGTCGATCGGGCTGAAATGCAGCGTGAAATAGAGCGCGCTGCCATTACGGTATCGGTATTCGAGTTGTGCCGAGCCCGGCGCGGCGGCAGCGAAGTGTGCGCGTTCGGCGATGCGCGGGGATTCGAACAGTCGGTAGAGCCAACCATTTTGCGCCGGCTGCCCTGCGTAGTCGACGCGTAGCAGGCCTTGCGCGTGCGTCACCTGCGCTTGCGCTTCGCTGCGGGCGCCGTGGCGACGCACCAGGCCCGGATGAACGAAGTGCGTATGCAGCGGATCGAGGAAGTTTTCGAGTGCATCGACGGGGCTCGCATTCCATTCGGTTTGCCAAACGAATCTGAGTGTCCCCGGTGACAGGCGGCGCAAGTACTCCGGCAGTGCGGGAGCGGTCGTCTCGTCCCCCGAGGCGAGCCGGACCCAGACGAGTCCGTCCTGCTCCATTGCGTCAACGTGGCCGACGCGAACGGCGGGCATGCACGCACCGGATGCCAAGCCGGGAATGGCGGTGCAGCGGCCGCCGGCATCGAAGGTCCACCCGTGGTACGGGCATTGGATGCCCAGTTCGGTCATCCGGCCTTTGGACAATGGCGCATGACGATGGGGGCAGCAATCGTCCAGTGCGAGCAGCGCACCCGATGCCGTACGGGCAAGGACAAGCGGGCGGCCGAACAGCATCGTGCCTAGCGGGCGGTTGCGCAGGCTGCGCGAGGGCGCCAGTGCGAACCAGCCGGTCCTGAGCGTCGGGTTCGGAATGTCCATGGTCTGCGGTTCAGAGCGCCAGCCGCTTCATGATCGGTACGCCGATATGCGCCGTCAGCGCGCGCAATGCCGAGAACGCACGGCGAGTCTGGCGCGGCAAGTGGTGGTGCAGCACGGCGCTGTATTCGATCGCCGGCTCGCCGCCTCTCAAGCGCTTGAAATGCGCGGCGCCGGCACTGAGGTTCACGTCGACGCGGCGCTCTGTCGCAGTGCGAAGCGTCTGCGCGATCAGCAGACGGTACAGCCCGGCGGATTGCGGCCATGTCGTATCGTAGCCGACGATCGGCGCGGTCACGACATCGTGTTGTCCGAACAGGCCGACCACGGCACGCAGCACGTCGGCTTCATCCTTGAACCCCGTGAATTCGAGCAGGCCGGCGCGATGCCAGTCCGCCAGGAACTTCGCCGTGTATTGCGGGTTGTACTGCGAGTATTTCTCGTTATACAGCTGCGCGTAGCGGTGTGCTGCTGCCGCGAAATCGGCTTCGGTGAACGCAGTGTGGTCCACTCGGTTTAATTTCGTCATGCGTAAGCGTTGCAGATCGCGGCGCAAGTTCTGGGGCTGGCGGGTGCTTGCCGTGAGGTTGCGGAACAGATAGACCTGTCGCGAGGCAATCAGGTCGAAGCCGGCTTCGCGCAAACGGCGCAGCCACCCGCTATGCTGCACATCGTTCAAGGAGCGCAGCCAAACAGCGCGCTGGGGCCAGCGGGTCAGGCAGGCATGAGCGAGCGCGTCGATGTCGATGGACTCGTCGCACGGGTACAGGTTCGTGCTGAGCAACCAATTGTTGACGGTGACAGCCTCGTCGAAGCCGACCGCGGCAAGCCATCGATCCGTCAGCCCGAGGAGACCGGAAAGCGGTGCGCCGAGCCATCGCGGTACATTTCGCTGGCATTCCTCACGCGCGTAGCGGGTGTATGCGGTTCGCGGCGAAACGACCCAGGCGTTGGTGTGCTCCGCGTGGTTGATCGTGACGGGCAGCTTAAGGCCGGACAACTCGAGCGTTTCGATGCGTGCTTCGATGTTCGTAGCGAACGGTTGCGTGGCGCGATCCGCATGCAACGCGGCGAACCGCGCTGCGCGTTCTGCGAAGCCGAGAGGTAAAAGGGCGTGCGGGATACTGGCGGTCATGCGTCGGGTAGCGGTTGGCCGTCCCACTCGATGTCGCCCGTGGCGGCCTCGCGCAAGTTGCAGCGTTGCGATCGAGCGAGCCGTGCGTAAGCGAGCAGGTCGCTGATCGCGCCGGCGAGCGGGCGCCGGTCGTTCGGTGTCCCGATCACATCGAATGCGGCGCGACAGTCCGCGGCCCAGCGCCGCAACTGGCCGTGCTTGACGGCATCGAGAAGGCCGGCGCTGAACATCATCGCGCCGATCATGCGCGCTGTGCTGACGGACGGCTCGATACAGGTGTCCAACGCGCCTTGGAGGGCGGCGGGCAGCGCGTCGTCGAGCGAGAACAGATGGCAACCGCTCGTTGCGCGGGGGTTGCACTCGAGTACGCTCATGCGTGCGTCGCTTTGCTGGATCCAGTCGAACGAGAGTTGACCGGTGAAGTCGAGCTTGCGTGCAAACTGCTCGACGAAGCGGCGTGTTGCATCGATCCGCGCCGGTTCGAAGTAATAGCTAGAGCTGGCCGAAACGCGCCAGCTGGGCCGGTAGAGACTGTGAGCCAGGAGGCGGCCGCGATCGGCGACGCTGTAGGAGCAGTATTCGGTGCCTGCGGCATAGGCTTGAACGACCCATGCGCCCAGCGCGGCAAGCGGCGGCGCGTCGTGCGCAATGCCGTTGCGGTAGATGCGCACGTGTACGCCGAAGCGCGAGTACTCGGGCTTTAAAACAACGGGCCGGCCGCGCGCCCATTCGCGCGCTTGATCGAGCGACGTGACGAGCGCTGAGTCGGGTACGTCGGCACTGCATCCCTGCGCAAGGGAAAGGAAGCGCCACTTGCTGTGTACGTCGCGCAGTTTGTCGAACGTGTCCGTCAACACACGGACGTGGGCGGGCAAGCGGTCGCGATAACGCGAAACGAAAAACACCTCTTCGCAGGTTGGGACCACCAGATCGATGGCATGCTCGGCGATGGCGCGCCGGAGGTCGTCGACGAACTGGGCCGGGGCATGGCGTGGCGGCGCGATGCGCAGTGTTTTCGTCACGGCGCGTGAAGCACCGCTGATCTGGCAGGGAATGCTGTCTGCGATGAACGCGCGCCAGCCTTGATGCGCGAAGCGGCGTGCGTGATCCAGGGCGGCGGGGGCGCGGCCGCCGAGCAGGAGGACGTTGGGGGAGCGGGGCGCGCTTGGTCGTCCGATTGTCATGCCGCGGGACGCCTCGGTGCGACTAGCGTAAGCGTCGACGAACGGACGACGCCGATATTGACGCATACCGTCAAGCCGGTAGCGAAAGCGCGGACAGGATCTGACATGACTTGGATTCGATTGCAGGCTTGCCGAAAGCTACGCGATCAACAGCCCGGTTGGCCCCAACTTCGGCTCGCCATGATAGATCACCTCATCGCGACGCGAGCGGACGACGACTTCGATGCAATCCTGGCCGGCGTAGCTCAGGAAATACTGCTCCATCAAAACCGCAAAAGTGTGGATCGAGCGACCGGCGAACGCAGTCTCGTCGATTGTCAGTGTGGTCTGAATGCCCGGAACGAGAACAGGCATCGGAACCGGCTCTACATTCATCATTCTACGAGTGCGGCGGCAATCGAGTCCGACGATGCCCGCGATGTAGTCGGTGCCGCGTTGTGCACCGGTTTTCGAGAACTGATGGAGCAGCGCCTGCAACTCGGTGAGGCTCGAACCCAGTAGCGCGGCAGCGTTCGGTGATAGTGCGGATATCAGGCGCCATAGCGCCTTATCGTTTTGCGGTGCGGACACGCTGGCCGATGGAGGAATCAGCATGGAAACCGGTCCGTCGAAATTCAACGCCTCGCTATGCAGGTCGCCGTCGGGCGCCCCGATAGCCAATGTGCCGGACAGGTCACCGTTCGTGCATGTAAGGGTCATCGCGATTTTGGTCGCCTTGGGCGTGACCGACCGCTCGTTCAGGTCAACGAAATGGATCGCATTGTTGCTGCCGGTGATTTGCTCCGCGAGCCATTTGTCTCTTTCATACTGCCAGAACACGCCTGCGGACGACCAATGCTGAAGCGAACGGTGCGGAGGAATTTCGGCACCGGTCTTTGCGCCTTCGTCACCGTACATCATCCGTACGGAATCGACCGACTGGATATAGGTTGGCGCACCCTCGCGCTCGGGGACGGATACGGCGTATCGTGACATCCCCTCTTTGACATCGGCCGGGTCCCCCTCGATGCTGAAGCGATTGATGACGGGCGTGCAGAAAAGCCGCACGTTGTCGGCGCTTAGTTGACGCAGTTGCTCTATTGCGACAGCGTTTGCAGCGTATCCCGCTACCGGAAAATGCAGCGTGATCGTCTCGCACGGGCCGGTTGTTCGGAGCAGCGTTGCGAGATCGATGTCGACGAAGCGGAACTTTTGGGGAAATGCGGCGTACTCCATCAGTAATCGCAACGCGGGCTGCCGGTCGCGCGCGGGGTGACCGAGCAATCTTTCGGCAGCGCCGAAGCCGACCGCGGCTGCAGGCGGCTTGTCGAGTGCCAGCCACCGCTGGCCGCCGTCCACTTCGACGAATGCAGGCTGAGGGCGAAGCAAGAGCAGATCGGCGAGTGTCGCCGCGAGGCGTGGGCTTCCGTGCAAATAGAGGCGCAGCGCCGTGGGGAAAAGCGCACTCCCGGGAAGGAGCCCTCGACCCGGTGCCGCCAATCCGATAGATACGAAGCCGGCGGTATCGTCTGCGACCCTGGGGGCGTTGCGGCCGGCGGCGGAGTTTAGCGGGCTAAAGGCGGCGCGCGTTATCGCGAGCGGAGCAAGTGTCACGTCGTACGACGTCGTGAACCCGCATAACGACGGACGATGTTCCAACTGGGTCCCTTGCGGGATGGTTAATCTTTCTGGGCTGACATAAGACTGGCAGCGGACCCCGAACTGGACAATGGAGCACGACGGAACGGGCTTGAGATAAATGGGAAATACGGTTTCGACGAGCGCGCCGTTGAACTCGGGATAGTGATCATCGATGCGTTGTGAAACACGCGCATTGATCAAGGCCGCCGATTGCATTGCCCGTTCGACGTGCGGGTCGTTACTTTGTCCACCGGACAGTGACAAGCGTGAAGCGGCTTTGGGGAATTTGTCCTCGAACGGGAGCATGTCCCGGCGTAGCGATGCGAGTTCGCGTTCGAATTGCACCAGGAAGGCTTCGAGGTCATCCATGAAGTCGTAAAGGCCGCGAGGGAAGGTAGGTGAACGAGAATGGCGGCAAGGCGATCGTCGCGAGGAAGGTCGGCAATATACTTCGCGCGATTGGGGGACGCAACCCCGCGCTGCGCGGCGGTTTGGGGTGGCTATTCGGTAAAAATCTCCACGTCTCTCTCGGTGCCGCCTCTGCGCCGGTATTAATTGCATGACTTTGTGTCGTGGCGCCGGCCTCGTCAAAAATCCCTATCCGGTCCACCCAAGCGGTCAGGGTGAGTCGCGATGGCAGTTATCGTGGACAATTTTGGAGGCGATAACGGCTAACGAAAGATGACACCTTTAATAGGCCGAAGTATGATGCGGATCCTTTTTGCAAAGCACTGGTGAGCAATTTATGGCATGGGCTGATCCGCCAAGCTTCTTCCAGCTTCAGAATCGTCGTCTTCTCTCTGCCGATACAGGGATGAAAGGGCGCTCGGAGCTCGTGTTGGTCGATTTTCAATGTGTCGAGGGACTGTCGACAAATTTCGAGATCAGCGCCCGCTTCGCGTCGCAAGACCCGAAAATCGAACTGAAGCAGATGATTGGGCGGCCTGTGACGATTTCGGTCCAGTTGAACAACGCGCTTGCGAGTTCGGATCGTCGCTTCTTTCACGGATATGTGACGCAGTTCTCACACGTCGGCACAGACGGCGGGCTGGCGATTTACACGGCGACGATTCAGCCGTGGTTGTGGATGCTTTCGCGTCGGCAAGACATTCGCATCTTCCAGGAAATGTCGGCCGAGCAGATCATTGCCGAGGTCTTTCGCGAATATGAGGGCCTTGCGTCGTACGAGTTCCGGCTGTCAAAGGCTACCCCGAATCGGAGTTACTGCACGCAGTACCGCGAGACCGATTTGGACTTCGTGCTTCGCTTGTTGCAGGAAGAAGGCTTGTTCTTTTACTTCGAACACGCGAAGGATGGGCACAAGCTCGTCATTGTGGACGACTCGACGCGTGCCAAGCCCATCGATGGCCCGAGCGCGCAGATGCCTTATTCGCAGGACGAAACGATGGATGACATTGACGTCATAACGTCGCTTCAGTCGTCGCGACAACTGGCGTCGAGCAGCAGCGCGCTGAAGTCGCGCGATTACAAGGTGCCGGGGGCTCGCCGCTCGGCGCTGAGCACGGCGAAGATCAAACAGGGCGATGTGCCCGTGTATCAGATCTACGACTATCTGGGCGAGCATGCCTACCCGGACAGCGAGCGCGGCCAACAACTGGCGCGCTTCCGAACCGAAGCGCTGGCCGCCGGCAGCAAGGTGTTCTCCGGAACGAGTACGAGCCGTCGGCTTGCGCCGATGCGCTATGTCCAGATCGAGAAGCACTACGATCACAAGGACGCTCAGCCTGAAGACCGGCAGTTCATGCTGATCACGGTCACGCACAGCGGGCGGAACAACTATCAGGCGGGCGCCGGTGAAGGTGCGACTTACGATTGTACGTTCACGTGCATCCGCAAGAAGATTCCGTACCGACAGGCGCTGACCATTGAGCGTCCGACGATTCCGGGGCCGCAAACGGCGACCGTCGTGGGACCCGAGGGCGAGGAAATCTACACGGACGAGATGGGCCGCGTGAAACTCCAATTCCATTGGGATCGGCTCGGCAAGCGGGATCAGGCCAGTTCTTGCTGGGTGCGCCAGAGCCAGTCCTGGGCGGGGCGCGGATACGGGATGATTCACGTTCCGCGTATCGGCGACGAGGTGGTCGTTTCGTTCCTGGATGGCTCGCCCGACAGGCCTATCATCACGAGCCGCGTGGTGAACGGGGTTAATCGTACGCAGTGGAACATGCCGAGCCAGAGAGCGCTGTCGGGCTTCGTCAGCAAGGAGGTCGGCGGTCAGCAGAACAACGTCTGGCTGAAGGACGATACCAAGGGGCAGGTGCAGACGCAGATCCGCAGCGACCATCTCGAGAGTGGGCTGCATCTGGGTTATCTCACGCGCGTCAGCGAACCCGCCGGGCGAGGCGACAAACGCGGCGAGGGCGCCGAACTGCGGACCGACGGCCATGCCTCCGTGCGTGGTGCGCGCGGGTTGCTGCTGACTTCGTACTCGCGGCCGGCCGCAAACGGCGATGCGTTCAGCGTGGATGAGATCAACGGCCAACTCGCCGATGCGCAGTCGACGGCTGAAAACCTTGCCAAGCGCGCGCAGTCGGCGGGCGCGCAGGACGGCGAGCAGGTGGGCATTGCCGCGGCCCTGAAGGGGCAAGCGGCTGCGATCAAAGGGGGCGGTGCGCTCAAGGCGTTGACGCGTCCCCACACGGTGGTGGCGAGCCCCGCGGGCATCGTGGCAAGTGCACAGGAGCAGATTCACCTGAGTAGCGGCACGACGGCGGCCGTGACGTCCGGCGAGCACATTTCGATGACGGCGGGCGGAGGGTTCTTTGCGAGTGTGCGCCAAGCGCTTCGATTGTTCGTCTATCAGGCGGGCATGCGGCTCGTTGCGGCAGGCGGCGACATCGACCTGAAGGCGCTGAAGGACAGCATCAACGTGCTCGCCAAAATGAATGTGACGGTGACGGCGAACAAGATTCGCATCAGTGCGCAGGAAGAGGTGGAGATCAGCGGTGGCGGCAGTTACACGCGCTGGAACGGTGGGCAAATCAAGAGCGGCAGTTCGGGCGCTTTCGAGGTTCATGCGGCCAATCATGCGCTCGTGGGTCCGGACAATATCGGAAAGCCGGCGTCCGTCGCGTCGTCGCCTGCTAAGGACGAGTTGCATTTTGCGCTGCGAGCGCTGCCGGGCGGCGCGCATTATTTTGCCGAGGAACCTTACGAGCTTTACAAGGGCGGAGCGAAGATTGGCGAGGGCGTGACCGACGAGTTCGGGCGTGTCGTGATCAAGGACCATGAAGCCGGTACACCGGCCTATCGGATCAAGCTTTCGAACGGTGCGAAATACGACCTGCACGTCAAGGATGCGCTGCACGACAATCCCGATCACGCGGATCAGCGAACCAACCGTGGTGAACGGCTGTCCTGAGGGGACGCCTGCGCTTCATCGATAAAAAGAACCGAAAGATGGCCAACACATTAGATACACACAAACCCGCGACCGTCGCGATCGATGAGCTGAGCTGTACGGCTCATGGCTCGGCGCAATGGCTGCTCGAGAACCGGCAGGATATCGCACCTATTACGTACGAGAACGACCTCCGGTTCTTCATTTGTGGCGAAGAAGGGTTTAATCAAATCGTCGAAGATCTTCGAAACGCTAAGTCGACGGTCGATCTCGTTTGCTGGGGATTCGATCCCTGCATGGAAGTCGAGCGCAAGCGGGATAAATGGCCGCGTGGCACGACCTACGGAGAGTTGCTCGAAGAAATCACGACGCGCAAAGTGAACCCCGTTACGGTTCGCCTGATGGTCTGGTATCAGGAGACCGCGTCGGCGAAGCAGAACAACGTACCTGGATACTCGGACAACGGCGGGTATTGGGCGAACCCCGCGGCTTTCATTGTCAGCGGCCCGTCCCCGTACGCGAGCGAGGCCCGTCATAAGACTGCCGTTGCGTGGTGGAAGCGTCATCGGCCGAATGGTAACTGTAGCGGCGAGAATCCGCGGTTGCTCGTCGCGTTTCGTTCGAT
>CBJMQH010000031.1:0-17797 GCA_966431825.1 uncultured Trinickia sp. | reverse complement strand
CGGCGCCGGCTATAACGCGAACGCCGGATCGCCCGGCGAGCACTGCCAGCGCGAACGCCGAAAATGGCGTCGCCTCGGCGGGTTTAACGACAATCGGACATCCTGCTGCGAGTGCGGGACCAACCTTACGCGTGATCATCGCGGCTGGGAAATTCCAGGGCGTGATAGCGACACAGACGCCTACCGGCTCCTTCACGACGACGATACGTTTGTCGCCTGCCGGGCTCGGAATGGTGTCACCGTAGACGCGCTTCGCTTCCTCGCCGAACCATTCCAGAAACGATGCGGCGTACTGAATTTCGCCCTTGGCCTCGGCGAGCGGCTTGCCTTGTTCGGCCGTCATGATGCGCGCGAGGTCGTCCGCATTCGCGAGCATCAGGTCGTACCACTTGCGCAGAATCGCCGCACGGGCTTTCGCGGGCTGCGCGCGCCATGCGCCCCAGGCGGCATCGGCCGCTTCGATCGCGCGGCGCGTCTCGCCGGCGCCCATCTTCGGCACGGTGCCGAGCACGCGGCCGGTGGCCGGGTTGCGGACTTCGAACGTCTCGCCGCTCGCTGCGTCCTGCCATTCGCCCGCGATATAAGCCTTCGCCTTCAGCAGCGACGGGTCTTTCAAATCGATGTGTTCCTGATTGTGCATGCCAGCCTCCCGCTCGTTCAGTTTGGGCGCCAGGTTACGCCAACGCGGCCACGCTGTCCTTGAGCGCCGCCTCCAGCACCGCCAGCGCTTCGTCGAACACGGCGTCTTCGATCGTCAGCGGGAACAGGAAACGCATCACGTTGCCGTAGGTGCCGCAGACGAGCAGCAGCAAACCGCGTTCAAGCGCGCGTGCCTGTACGCGTTTGACGAAGTCGGCATCGGGCGCGCGCGTGGCCGGGTCGAGGAATTCGGCCGCGACCATCGCGCCGGGGCCGCGCACGTCGGCGAGTTGCGGCACCACGGCCTGCAGCGATGCGAGCTTGGCCTTGAGCTTCTCGCCGAGGCGCGTTCCGCGCTCGCACAGATTTTCCTCGTCGATCACGTCGAGCACGGCATGCGCAGCCGCGACGGCGAGCGGGTTGCCCGCGTAGGTGCCGCCCAGACCGCCGGGCGCGGCGGCGTCCATGACATCGGCGCGGCCGACCACGCCCGAAAGCGGCATGCCGCCCGCGAGGCTCTTGGCCATCGTCATCAGATCGGCCGCGACGTCGTAGTGCTCCATTGCAAAGAGCTTGCCCGTGCGGGCAAAGCCGGTCTGCACCTCGTCGGCGATCAGCAGAATGCCGTGCGTGTCGCAGATGCGGCGCAAGCCGCGCACGAAATCGGCCGGTGCCGGGTTGAAGCCGCCTTCGCCCTGCACGGGTTCGAAGATGATTGCGGCGACACGTGCCGGGTCGATGTCGCTCTTGAACAGGTCCTGCACGGCCTTCAGCGCGTCGGCCGTCGACACGCCATGCACGGCGTTCGGGAACGGTGCGTGAAATACGTCCGACGGAAACGGCCCGAAGCCAAGCTTGTAGGGCGCCACTTTGCCCGTCAGGGCCATGCCCATCATCGTGCGGCCGTGGAAGCCGCCCGAAAACGCGATGACGCCGGGGCGACCCGTCGCAGCGCGTGCGATTTTGACCGCGTTTTCAACGGCTTCGGCACCCGTCGTGAAGAACGCCGTCTTCAACGGGCGCACGCCCGGCGCACGACGGTTGATTTTCTCGGCCAGTTCGACGTACGAAGCATACGGTACGATCTGATACGCCGTGTGCGTGAACCGATCGAGCTGCTCGCGGATGGCGGCGACGACACGCGGGTGGCGGTGCCCCGTATTGACGACGGCAATGCCCGCCGCAAAATCGATGAAGCGGCGGCCCTCGATGTCCCACAGTTCGGCGTTCTGGGCCCGCGCGGCGTAAAAGTCGCACATCACTCCCACGCCTCGCGGCGTGGCGGCGTTCTTGCGCGCCTGCAGTTCGGAATTGGTCACGGTGTTCTCCTCGCATTGCCGGTCGGCGGCGTTCAGTCGGCGGCGAGCCGCAGCGGCTCACCCGGTACGGCGACTATAGCCAGCTTTGGCTCTTCGCTTCAGAGCCATTTGTTGGAAATTGAGGGAGCCAATTTTCGGGGCGTGCGGATTGCTACCGGAGCCACTGCGCGCCGCAGCGAACATGCGGGTATCGCGCTCCGGTGCCGCGCCATGCTCGCAAACTCGCGCTGTCAGGGCGGCGAAAGCGGACTATATTGGATGCGCTGCGGCGTTCACGGCGCGATGCCCGTGCCCCCAGCACTCGGGAACCATGCTCGTGACCGCCGTGTTTTCCTGCCTGCCCGAGACCACCTTCGCTGAATACGAAGACCTCAAAGTCCTGCTCGATGCCGGGAGCGCGCGTCTTGCGATTCGCGCCGTCTGCGATGTCGAAGCCGGCCGCACCCGGTTTCCTGTCTATGTGGCCACGCTCGGGTCGTCGGACCCTGCTGCACCGGCGATCGGTTTTGTCGCCGGCATTCACGGACTCGAACGGATCGGCACGCTGCTCTTGATCGACTACTTGCGCACGCTGCTGTACCGCCTCGAGTGGGACGATCTGCTGCAGGCGCAGCTCGCGCAGGTCCGGCTCGTTTTCATGCCGATCGTCAATCCGGGCGGGATGTGGGCCATGACGCGTTCGAACCCGAACGGCGTCGACCTGATGCGCAACGCCCCGCATAGTGCGGAAGGGCGCGTGCCGTTCCTCGCGGGCGGCCAGCGCATCGGCCCATGGTTGCCGTGGTACCGCGGCGCGACCGGTGCACCGATGGAGCCGGAGGCCGCGGCGCTGCTACGTGTCGTCGACGAGGAACTGTTGTCGCGACCGCTCAGCTTCGCACTCGATTGCCATTCCGGTTACGGCTTTCGCGACAGTGTCTGGTTTCCCTACGCGAAATCGACGAAGCACATCGGGCATTTGCCGGAGCTGTTCGTGCTGAAGGCTATGTTCGAACGCGCGCATCCGCACCACGGCTATTCGTTCGGACCGCAAAGCATGCAATACCTGGCCCACGGCGACCTGTGGGATTGCGCTTACGACCGCGCGCGTGCACCGGCCGTTTTCTTGCCGCTGACGCTCGAGCTTGGATCGTGGCTCTGGATCAAGAAGAACCCGCTGCAAGTGCTGCGTCGTGAGGGCATCTTCAATCCGATCAAAGCGCACAGGGTGGAGCGTGTGTTGCGGCGCCACTGCACGTTGCTCGATTTCCTGCTGCGGGCAGCCTATTGCGCGAAACGGTGGCTGCCGGCGGGCGACGGCAGGCAGCAACTGATGACGCGCGCCATCGAGCATTGGTATCGGAGGCCCGCTCGATGAGCACATGGGTCCTGTTGCGCGGATTGACGCGCGAGGAGCGGCATTGGGCCGATTTGCCCGAGCGGCTGCGTGCCGCGGGCTTGCGCGATGCGTTGGTTTTCGCGGATCTACCCGGCAATGGCACTCACTTTCGCGTGCGTGCGCCCTTGGACGTCGATGCGATGGTCGACTTCGTCCGTGCCGATCTCATGCGCCGCGGATACATGCCGCCGTTTCGCCTGCTCGCCATGTCGCTCGGCGCGATGGTCGCTGTCAGATGGGCGCAGCGTTCACCGGGCGAGGTCGAGCGGCTCGTGCTCGTGAACACGAGCATCCGGCCGTATTGCTCGATGCGCGAGCGTTTGCGTCCGAGCGCATGGGGCGATGTGCTCCGGGCAGCGCGCCGCTGGCGCGATCGGCGCCGCGCCGAAGCGGCCATCCACCGGCTGACCTGCAACCGGTGCGACCTGCGCGATACCGATATCGCGGTCTGGATTGCGATTTTCCGCAGTGCGCCGGTGACACGCGCGAACGCGCTACGCCAGTTCCTTGCCGCCGCACGCTTTACGGCCGAACGGGAGGCGCCGGCCTGTGCGACGATCGTATTGGCATCGCGGCGCGATGCGCTTGTCGATCCGGCGTGCTCGACGCAACTGGCCAAAGCCTGGGGGGCCGCTTTCGCCGAACACCCGTGGGCCGGACACGATCTGCCGCACGATGATCCGGACTGGCTCGCACGTACCGTGGTGTCGTGGCTTCACGCGCCCGAGCGTGTCGATACGGCGAGCGACGATTCCTGTATAAAGTGACCGTTGCACCGGCTCACCGTTGGCAGGCACGAGAGGACACGCGATGAACACCGAAACCGCCCGCAGCCCGTTGCTGCGTTTGCTGGGTATCCGAACACCGATCATTCAGGCGCCGATGGCCGGCGTCAGCACGCCGGCACTCGCAGCCGCCGTGTCGAACGCCGGTGGGCTCGGCTCGCTCGCCGTGGGCGCGACAAATGCCGAAGGGGCGCGCAAGATGCTCCGCGACACGCGGGCGCTGACCGACAAGCCGTTGAACATCAATGTGTTCTGCCATCGGCCTGCGGTTGCCGATCCGGCGGTCGAGCGCGCATGGCTGCAGTGGCTCGCGCCCGTGTTCGGGCAGTACGGTGCGGCGCCGGCCGAATCGTTGAACGAGATCTATAGGAGCTTCGTCGCCGACGAGGCGATGCAGCAAATGTTCGTCGAAGAAAAGCCGGCCGTCGTCAGTTTTCATTTCGGACTGCCATCGGCCGACGTGATCGCCGCGCTCAAGCGCGCAGGCATCGTGCTGCTCGCCAGCGCGACGACGCTGCGGGAGGCGGCACTCGTGGCCGCCGCCGGCGTCGATGCGATCGTGGCGCAAGGTGTCGAGGCGGGCGGCCATCGCGGCGTGTTCGATCCCGAGGCAGGCGACGAAGGCATCGGCACGTTCGCGTTGACACGTCTCTTTGCACGCGAAGTGCCGCTGCCCGTCATCGCGACCGGCGGGATCATGGACGGCGCAGGCGTCGTTGCGGCACTCGCGCTCGGCGCGCAGGCGGCGCAGCTCGGTACCGCGTTCGTCGCGTGTCCGGAAACTTCGATCGACGAAGGCTACCGGCGCGCATTGCTCGGCGAGCCCGCGCGCCGGACCACGCTCACGGCGGCTATTTCAGGCCGATCGGCGCGCGCAATGGCGAACAAGTTCACGGCGCTCGGCGAAGACCCGCAAGCGCCGCGCACGCCGGCGTATCCGATCGCCTACGATGCGGGCAAGGCCCTGCACGCGGCCGCAAAAGCGAAGGGCGAATACGGCTTCGGTGCACAGTGGGCCGGGCAGGCGGCCGCGCTCGCCCGGGCTTTGCCGGCTGCCGACCTCATGGCACAGCTGGAGCGTGAAATGCACGCCGCCGTCGAGTCCGTACAGTCGCTGCGATTCTGATCCGTAACGCTGCCGCCCGATGACGGTGTTCGCCACCGGGCGGCAGGCCCGGCAGGCTGTTCGTGCCAGGTTTCAGGACCGCGGCGTGCCGGGCAGTCGAAGCGGTGTCAGGGTCATGGTCGCGTTGTTCGAGACACCCGCATAGTCGATGTAGCTTTGGTTCGCCTGGAGCGTGTAAAAGGCGTCGAGATAGTCGTCGCTGTTCGTGAACCAGCTGCTCGGCATCGCGCGAACAATAGCGCTCCCGACCGCGCCGATCGACGCGAGTTCGGGCTTGACGATGCCGAGTATCGTCTGCACGCCAGTCGCCAGCGCCACGGCCAGATCTTTGTAATTGGTGTTGTCGTCGTGCTCGTAGAGAATCAGGTTGGCGGCACCGTAACGGAAGTCGTTCCAGTAGATCATGACCTGATTCGGGAAATAGACTGCATTGCTGTCGTTGAGGTAGGGCATGTCGACGAGCTCGATTTGCGGCTTCGCCTGCGTGGGCTGGATGCCCGAGACGACCGCATACACTTCGGCGTCGCCCAGAATCCACGGCTCCTCATCATTCTTCACGACGATCCGTTCGAGCCGCGCCGTATCGATACGGTCGACGTTGACCGGCGCGTGTTCGCCCCCGGTCGACGGCGAAATCTGCTGCATGCCCAGCGACGTCAGCACCGCATTCGCGGTCGCGAGTCCGGCGCGCAGGTCCTCCTTGCCATCGATGCCGACCACGAGAACAGGAAAGCTCGGTGCCCGCCGTGCGTCGAGGCGGTACAGGTTGCCCTGGCTGTCGTGTGCTTCGACTACGGTCCACTGCTTATCGTCTCCGCTGGGCTCGGACGTGACCAACAACTGTTCGATATTCGTTCGCGTCGCGGAGAGCGGGTCGGGCTGAAAGAGGCGGATTTGCAGTAAGCCTTTGCTCGCATGCTCGATACCCTTGTACGCGAGCACGGTCCGGTCGAGCGCCTGCAAGTCGCGAATCGATTGAGCTTGTACCGGAACGCTAGACTGGTCGTGGCGATGATCGCGTTTCGCGTGGTATCTGCTGAGCACGCTCGCAATCGACGCCGTCTTTTCCTGCCCCTTCGGCGTGCCGTCGAGTTCCTCGGCCACACTGGCAGCGAACAACGGATCGCCAAGCAGATGCGCGACTGCCGTGGCGGCTTCGCGTTTGGATTGATCGACGAGTGTCGGCGCCGATGCGCTGGCCGCGCCGGACACGGGGCTGGCCATTGCCGAAGCGGGATTTGCAAGGCGTTCATTCGCATTCGCGCCGAACGAATACGCGAGCGCGAGGCATACGACGGCCGGTCGTACGGACAAGAGTTGCTTCATATCGGAGGGCTCCTTGGCGCCGTATGTGCCGGGCGGGTGCCCGGCATCGGACAGGGCGCGTTTCGAAGATCTGATGCGGATGAGGCGTTCTTGTTGTTGTCCGACCGAGTCTATGAACCTCGCTTTGCGCGTTCAACTAGCAGAGTGGTGGGCATCGATGCGCTGCCGCCATGCGCGAAGGGCGCCCTTGAATGAGCGTCAAGCATGCAGCACAGGTACGAATGCAAGGCGCCGCGCCGGTGTTCGCACGCGCTGCCGCTATCCCCATACCGCTCTGGCGACACGTGCCGGGTCGGTCTTGATCAGCGTATCGGGAATGCTGCCCAGCATATAGAACAGTTCGCTTTCGCCTTGGTCGAGCGATTGCCTGATCGCAGCCGACAACGTGGCCGCCGTGATCTTGCCTTCTTCGACCAGGCGTGGGCCGTCCTGCACGATGATGCTTTCGATCGTGCGGAAGTTTTCCGGCTCGGCTGTCGTGTCGATTGCGAATACCTTCGCGCTTTCGCGCTCCCGCGCGAATCGTGCGGCAACGCTCTTGTCCGTCGTCAGCGACAACACTTCGCCGCGGCTGCCGCCGGTTCTGGCCGAATGCCGAATACAGGCAGCGAGGTAGTCGTCGCGCGCAGCGGCATCGACGCGTCCCCACGGTGTGGCGAGCGGATTCGCCGCATCGCGTACCGAATGGCCACGATAGACGAGCGCGGGAATCGTGCTGTTCGCACGCGTTTCGACCAGCCTGCGTGCCGCCGCCGGCGTATCCGGGAGGTGGTGCGTGCGGCCGAGGCTACTGAAAATGCGGTCGAGCAACGTCGTGCCGTTGCTCGAGTGCGCGGCGGCCCGGTTCATGCCTTGTGCCAGCGTGCGGATCGTGTCGCGTGCCAAATGTTTTGCGCCGCTAGCCGCGGAAGCGGCGAGGTCCTTGGCCGAGAACACGGGCATGACGAAATCGGTCAGTTCCCGCCCGGCGACGCGTAGAAAGGAGCCGGTGCGCAGCGACGAAACCGCCGCTCGCAGCCCTGAGAATGCGCGCGACGCGGCGTTGGCACCGTGTGCGGCTCGCGCCGCGCGCAATCCGTTACCGGCCGCTTTTAGCAACCCTAACGATGGGACAATGGAGGCCAGCGTGAGCCCCAGATCCAACAGATCCCAGGCAATGTCGCCGGGTTTGAGCGTGTAGCCGGGATCGTACGTCAGGTTATGCACGGTCTCATAGAACGGAATGACCGCGCGCAGGAAGGCCTCGGTCCCCGAGGGCGCGTAGTGCTCGGCCTTCCAGCGCTCGATTTCTTTGACGATGGCCTGACGTGTTTGCCTCACGATCAGTGTGTTGATCGATTCCGCCGCGACCTCGTCTTTGATCACGAAGCATTGTTCAGGCGCCACCGCGAGCGACGTGCCGACCCCGAAAGCCGCCTGCAAGGCGCTCGAGGTCCAGGGCCAATCGCCGCTTTTTGCATCCGCCGGCCGCTCCAACAGCTTGAACGTCCCGTCCGCACCGACAAAGCCGTACGCTCCGCTTTTTGCAAGGACCACGAAGCCGTGTGCGAGCGGGTCGCCGCCGTCGTGCTTGAGCAGGTCATGCTTGATCTTGTCGTGCAACGTCACAGACCAGACTTGCTGTGCCGGCTGCGCGGATACGAGCGGCCCAATGCCGGCGGCTTGCTCGATCGACAGCGCCTTTGCCGCGGTGAGGCGATCGAGATCCTGCGCGATGTAAGCGGAGAACTGCTCGTAGTAGCGTGCGATGATGTCCGCCGAGTCGGCATGCGCTGCAATATGGTCTTCTTTGGACATCGTCTCGCGTACGAGGATCTTGCCGAGCTCCGTACCGAGCTTGACCTCCGGTTCGATCCCGCGTGTCTCGATGTCTTCAGCGGCCAGTTCGTGACGGGTCTTGAACGCCGGTGGCGACGGTGGGTGACCGGCGAGCGCCCATGCCGCCAGATAGCTTCGCAGTACGAACTCGGAGCCTTGATCGAGGCCCTCGCCGCCGTTTCGCTCTGCCCAGAGCGCAGCCTCCTGCACGAGCAGCGTTTGCGACGCTGCGACGGCGGCTGCATCGTCCGGCCTTTCTTGCGCCGCTTGGTGGATCGTGTTGGCGATCTCCAGCATCTCCTCGTCTTCATGACAGTCGGCCTCGTCGCCGTACAGCAGACGCGTTGCGGCGATGCGTGCGCCGATCAATGAGCCGCTGCCGACATGGAGGTCGCCAACGATCCCGCTCGCCACGGCATCCGGTTGCGCAACCACGGCGTCACGTGCCGCAGCGCTGCGGTTTGCACGATGCGTGCGCCTGGCGGGTGCGGGCGCGACATCGTCGGTGACAGGCGCGGTTGCGCGGGCGTTTTTGTCCTCTTCGATCGGGAACGCGGGTTGCCACCCAAGCGTTGTTTGAATCTTCACAGCATGCCTCCTGACGGTTGGAATGACCGGGCAGTCTGATGCTTTTCAAACAGGTGGCTTCGAATCGGCAAAAGTTTCGGACGAATGGCAGGGGGCGCAAAGGGGGCGCATAATCGCGCGAAACGACTGCGAGCCTGCCTCCTATTTACGCGCCGCCCGACGGCGCCCACAGCGGAGAACTGTCATGCCGGCGAAGAACGAAGAAGCGGTAGCCCGTCTGGTCGCGGATCTGATCGAATTCGCGCGCGCACGCTGGACAGAGACCGAATTCGCACGCATCGAGCCTTTCCTGCGCTTCTACTACGAGCTTGCCGATGCGCAGGACATGCAAAGCCGGACGCTCGCCGACCTCTATGGCGCCGCGATGGCGCACTGGCAGACGGCGCAGCGCTTCGTCACCGGCGCCGCCGCGCTGCGCGTGTACAACGCGGTGCTCGACGAGCATGGCTGGCACTCCGACCATACGGTCATCGAGGTCGTGAACGACGATATGCCGTTCCTCGTCGATTCGGTCACGATGGAGGTGAACCGCTGCGGCCTGACGCTGCATTCGGCCATCCATCCGGTATTTCGCGTCTGGCGCGAGCGCAACGGGGAGATCGCGCGCATCGAGCCGGGCGGGGCCGCCGATGCCGACGAACAGGCGGCACACGATTCGCACCTCGAATCGTTCATTCACTTCGAGATCGACCGCTGCAGCGAGGCATCGCGGCTTGCCGAACTGCGCGCGAGCATTGCCCGCGTGCTCGGCGACGTGCGCGCCGCGGTGCAAGACTGGCCGAAGATGATCGAAGTGGCGAGGCAGACGATCAAGCACTTCGCTCGGGATGCGAGCCAGGAGGGCGCCGAGGCGCGCGCGTTTCTCGAATGGATGGTGGCCGATCACTTCACGTTTCTCGGCCAGCGGGACTATGCGCTGGTGCCGCACGAGGGTTCGTTCGCGCTGCGCGGCGTGGAGGGCTCGGGCGCCGGCATTCTGCGCGAACGCTTGCGCGAAGCCGACGCGCCGGACCTCACGCCGCTGCCGAGCGCGGCGGTCGCGATCATCGACAGCCCCACGCAGATCTTTCTGACAAAAGCCAACTCGCGCGCAACGGTTCACCGGCCCGGCTATCTCGACTACGTCGGGGTCAAGCTTTTCGGCGATGACGGCAAGCTGATCGGCGAGCGGCGCTTCCTTGGGCTCTACACGTCGACGGCTTACACCGGGGCGAGCGCAGACATTCCGATCGTGCGGCGCAAGTGCGCGAACATCGTGCGGCGTGCGGGGTTTCTTGCGAAGGGGCATTTGCACAAGTCGCTCGTCACGGTGCTCGAACAGTACCCGCGCGACGAGCTGTTCCAGGCCAATGAAGATGAGCTCTACGATATTGCGCTCGGCATTCTTCGGCTGCAGGAGCATCAGCGCACGCGGCTTTTCGTGCGGCGCGACCGGTTCGAGCGCTTTGTGTCCTGCCTCGTGTTCGTGGCGCGCGACAAGTACAACACCGATCTGCGCCGGCGCATCGCGAAGCTGCTGGCCGGTGCGTTCAACGGCACGAGCGTCGAATTCACGCCGTTGCTGTCGGAGTCGCCGCTCGCGCGCATCCATATCGTCGTACGGACGGGGCACGGGGCCATGCCGCAAGTCGACGCGGCCGAACTCGAAACGCGCCTCGTGCAGGCTACGCGCCGCTGGCAAGACGATCTGGCCGACGCGTTGCTCGAACGGTTCGGCGAGGAGGATGGCAACCGCTTGCTGCAGCGCTACGGCGATTCCTTTCCGGCGGGCTATCGCGAAGACTATGCGGCCCGCTCCGCCGTGCGCGATATCGAATTGATCGAGGCCGTGCGCGGCGGCAAGGCGCTGTCGATGAACCTGTACCGGCCAATCGAGGCGGGGCCGCGCGCCTGCCGCTTCAAGGTCTATCGCGTCGGACAATCGATCGCGCTGTCGCGCAGCCTGCCGATGCTCGAACATCTCGGCGTGCGCGTCGACGAGGAGCGCCCGTATCTGATCGAGCCGCAGGGCGGGGCGCCGGCCTGGGTGCACGACTTCGGCCTCGAATTGGCCGACGACGTCGAGTTCGACATCGAGCGCGTGAAGGCCCTGTTCGAGGACGCGTTCGAGCGTGTATGGAACGGGGAGATCGAGAACGACGATTTCAATCGGCTCGTGCTGCGGGCGCAACTGGGCGCGCGCGAAGTGTCGATTCTGCGTGCCTACGCGAAGTACGTGCGGCAGGTCGGCTCTACGTTCAGCGATGCCTATATCGAGCGCGCCGTCACAGGCAATCCCGCGCTTGCGCGTGGCCTTGTCGAATTGTTCCTCGCGCGATTCGACCCGGCGCTCACGCAGAGGCGTGCCGAGCGGACGGCACACCTGCTCGAAGGCATCGAGGCCGCGCTCGACAAGGTGCCGAACCTCGATGAGGATCGGATTCTGCGGCAGTTGCTCGGTATCATCAACGCCACGCTGCGTACGAACTACTTCCGCCGCGACACGGCCGGCGCACCGTTGCCGTACCTGTCGTTCAAGCTCGATCCGGCGCGCGTGCCGGGGCTGCCGGACCCGAAGCCGATGTTCGAAATCTGGGTCTATTCGCCGCGCGTCGAAGGCGTTCATCTGCGCGGCGGCCGCGTGGCCCGCGGCGGTCTGCGCTGGTCGGACCGGCGCGAGGACTTCCGGACCGAAGTGCTCGGCCTCATGAAGGCGCAGATGGTCAAGAACACGGTCATCGTGCCGGTCGGGTCGAAAGGGGGCTTCGTCGTCAAGAATCCGCCCCCCGCGAGCGAGCGCGAAGCATTCATGCGCGAAGGCATTGCCTGCTATCAAACGTTCCTGCGCGGTCTGCTCGACGTGACCGACAACCGGCTGGCCGGCGCGATCGAGCCGCCAGTCGACGTGGTGCGCCACGATGTCGACGATCCCTACCTCGTCGTTGCGGCGGACAAGGGAACGGCCACGTTCTCGGATTACGCGAACGCGATCGCGCGCTCGTACGGCTTCTGGCTCGACGATGCGTTCGCGTCCGGGGGCTCGGTCGGCTACGACCACAAGAAGATGGGGATCACCGCGCGCGGCGCGTGGGAGTCCGTCAAGCGGCATTTCCGCGAAATGGGCATCGACACGCAAAGTACCGATTTCACGGTCGTCGGGATCGGCGATATGTCGGGCGATGTCTTCGGCAACGGGATGCTGCTCTCGCAACACATCCGACTTGTTGCTGCGTTCGACCACCGCCATATCTTCCTGGATCCGAATCCCGATGCGCAGGCGGGGTTCGCCGAGCGCACGCGGCTCTTCGCGCTCGAGCGTTCGAGTTGGGCCGATTACGACATCGAGAAGATTTCCCGTGGCGGGGGCGTCTATCCGCGCACGGCAAAGACGATCGCCATTTCGCCGGAAGTGCGGTCCGCGCTCGGCATCGACGCCCAGGCGCTCGCGCCCAACGAATTGATTCGCGCGATTTTGCTGGCGCCGGTGGATCTGCTCTATAACGGCGGCATCGGTACCTACGTGAAGGCGAGCCGCGAGACGCACGCACAGGTCGGCGACCGGACCAACGACGGTGTACGCGTGAACGGGGCCGATCTGCGCGCCAAGGTCGTGGCCGAGGGGGGCAATCTCGGCCTCACTCAGCTCGGGCGCATCGAGTATGCGCAAAAGGGCGGCCGGATCAATACCGACGCGATCGACAATTCGGCCGGTGTCGATTGTTCGGACCACGAAGTGAACATCAAGATTCTGCTCGGACTCGTCGTGGCGGACGGCGAAATGACCGAGAAGCAGCGCAACGCTTTGCTGGCGGAGATGACTGACGAGGTCGGGCTGCTCGTGCTGCGCGACAACTACCAACAGACGCAGGCGCTCTCGATTGCCGGGCGCTATGCGGCCGAGCGCTGCGAATCGGAGGCGCGGCTGATGCGTTCGCTCGAACGTGCCGGCCGGCTGAACCGCGCGATCGAGTTCCTGCCGGGCGAAGACGAACTCGCGGAGCGTCAGGCCGCGCGGCTCGGCTTGACGACGCCCGAACGGGCGGTGCTGCTCGCCTACAGCAAGATGTGGCTGTTCGACGAGTTGCTCGAATCGGACGTGCCTGAGGATCCGCTCGTGGCCAATATGTTGACGGAGTATTTCCCGAAGCCGCTGCAGGCACGCTTTGTCGAAGCGGCAAGGCGGCATCCGCTGCGCCGCGAGATCCTTGCCACGCACCTGGCCAACGCGCTCGTTAACCGCGTGGGGTGCACGTTCGTGCATCGACTCCAGGAGGAGACGGATGCGTCGGCGAGCGATATCGTCCGCGCATGCGTCGTGGCCCGCGACGTCTTCGATATCGACGAGCTCTGGCTTCGGATCGACGGGCTCGACAACCGCGTCGCCGACGATGTGCAGGCGCGCATGTTCGTCGCTACGGCGCGGCTCGTCGAGCGCGCCGCGCTGTGGTTCCTGCGTCAGTTGCAAACGAAGGCGGCGGCCGGGTCGGCGCGCGACGAAACCGTCGCCACCCTGATCATCCGGTGCCGCGACGCCGCGCAACAGCTCACGCCGCAACTGCCGGCGCTGCTGACGGGCGCGGACCTCGATGCGCTGGCCGAGCGTCGACGCGCGCTACAGGAAGCCGGTGTCGACGAGGCGCTTGCCGCCCGTGTGGCGAGCGGCGAGGTGTCGCCCGCGATTCTCGACATCGCGGAAGTCGCGGCGATGACGGAGCAGCCGCTCGAACTCGTGGCCGGCGTCTATTTCTCGCTTGGCACGGTGCTCAACTACGGGTTCATCGGCGAGAGGGCGAACGCGCTGCCGACCCATACGCATTGGGACTTGCTGGCCCGAGCGGCGGCGCTGGCCGAGTTGGCCCGGCTCAAGCGGACCCTGACCGCGAGTGCGCTCGAGGCGGCACACGATCGGAGTTCGGCGCAAGCCATCGCCGAGGCCTGGCAGGCAAGGCGCGCGGTGCCGTTGCAACGCTACGCGCGGCTTGCCGCGGAACAGCGCGCATCGGGCGGCGCGAGCCTGTCGATGCTGCTCGTCCTCGTGCGCGAGATGGCCGTGTTGGAGCGCGCCTGACGATGAACGACGCGGACACCCCTGCGGCGCCGCCGCGGCTGACGAGCCTCTCCCACGGGGGCGGCTGCGGGTGCAAGATCGCGCCCGGCGTGCTGGCCGAACTGCTTGCAGCTCAAGCCTTGCCCGGCACGATGCCGGCTTGCGCGGATCTGCTCGTCGGCACGGAAACCGCCGACGATGCTGCTGTCTATCGTTTAAACGATGAGCAGGCCATCGTGGCCACGACCGATTTCTTCATGCCGATCGTCGACGACCCGCACGACTTCGGCCGCATCGCTGCCACGAATGCGTTATCGGATATCTATGCCATGGGTGCCCGGCCGCTGTTTGCGCTTGCGATTCTCGGGATGCCGATCAACGTACTGCCGCGCGAAACGATTGCCGCCATTTTGCGCGGGGGGCAGAGCGTGTGTGCGCAGGCGGGCGTCGCGTTGGCGGGCGGCCACTCGATCGACTCCGTCGAACCGATCTACGGGCTGGCCGCGATCGGTGTCGTCCACCCGCAACGCGTGTTGCGCAATTGCACGGCCCGTGCAGGCGACGTGCTTGTCCTCGGCAAGCCGCTCGGCGTCGGCGTATTGTCGGCGGCGTTGAAAAAAGGCGAGCTCGGCGGCGAGGGGTACGCCGCGATGATGGCGACGACGACTCAATTGAACCGATGTGGCCCCGCGATTGCGGCGCTCGATGGCGTGCACGCGATGACCGATGTAACCGGCTTCGGGCTGCTCGGGCATGCGCTCGAAATGGCGCGCGGCGCAGCGCTTTCATTGCGCATCGGTTACAGCGAACTGCCTTGGCTCGAGGAAATCGAAGCCCTGGCGGCGCGCGGCATCGTGACAGGCGCGTCGGCCCGCAACTGGGCATCGTACGGCGACGCCGTCGATCTGGCGCCCCAACTGCCCACGGTGGCACGCGCCTTGCTCACCGATCCCCAGACCTCGGGCGGCTTGCTCGTGGCCTGCGCGCCGCAAGCCGTCGATGCGGTGCTCGCGTGTTTTCGTGCGGAAGGTTTCGCGCGCGCCGCCGTGATCGGGGAGGCATTGGACGGCGCGCCGCGCATTGCGGTGGAAAGCGGCCTTGCATCGGTGCGCCGCCACATTGTGTGAATCGTTCGCGTGGAAATGAAGTCATAGGGACACCAGCCGGCACGGCAGGTCAGCCTTCGCCGAGCTTTCGTCTTTCGCTTTTCTTCACGTCTTCGCTTATGCGCAATCTTTTTGTCGTCGTTCTTGCCTTGCTGTTGCAGTTTTCACTCAATGGCGCCTACGGTGCGTCCGCCTCGGCGCCGGCCGCGTCGTCCAATCCGTCACCGGTCGCGTTGACGCCCGAGCAAGCCCGCAGCGCACTGCAAGTCCTCAACGATCCGAAGTCGCGCGCGCAAATCGAGGTGACGCTGCGCGCCATCGCGGCGGCCGGCGCACTGAGCGCGCCGCCGGCCGCGAGCGGGGCGGGTGCCGCGGGCGCGGCCAGCGGGGCGAGCGGCGCATCGGCCGCGTCAAGCGTATTGGGCGCGATCGCCACCTCGAACGGTCTCGCGTCGCAGCTTTCGCGGCAACTGCTCAAAAGCCTGCGCGAGGTGGGTAATGCGGTACGCATGTCGGCGGCCGCATTGCTCGACGTGCGCTCCGTTACGGGCTGGTGGCGCTACGAGATCATGAGCCCGGCAGGGCGCGCGCAACTGCGTACGCTCGGCCTTGCCCTCGCTGCCGTGCTGATTCCGGCGTTCGTCGTCTCGGTGCTGGTCGGCCTCGCGCTCAAGCGCCACGTCGCGCGGCTGGAGGCCGCACCGGGGCCGCTCGAAGGCGATGTGGCCGGCGCACCACCGGGTGGGGGCGCGGACGGGACTCAAGTCGGCGACCCCGCCGCGAACAGCAACGCGAATGCGAATGCCAACGCAACGGCGGGTCTGCATTTGCATGGGGCGGACCGGGACGCCGAGCGTGCGGCACGCAGCCAACGCAATGCGGCCTACGCCGGCGCACACTGGTCGTTGCTGCAGCGCTTGCCGCGCGCACTGATCCATGTGCTGCTGCGCTGCGTCCCGCTCGCGGCCTTTCTCGCGGTGGCCTATCCGTTGACCTCGCTGCTGACGGACGACGGCTCGCCCGAAGAGCGGATCCTCGGCGCGCTCATCGAAATCTATGCAATTGCGCGCGCCGTCGCCCTGGCCGGCGATTTTTTCTTTGCCCCGACGGCCCCGCGACTGCGGCTCTTTCCGCTCGGCGACGCCTGGGCAGCTTTCGCGGGACGTTGGATCGAGCGGCTCGTCGTCGTGCTCGGCGTGGGGGCGGCGCTCGCATCGGTGCCCCTGCCGCTCGGATTGACTTCCGATGCACACCTCGGCCTCGTAAAGGCCGTCACGCTCGTCGGCCACGTGATGGTCGCACTCTTGATCCTGCAGGTCCGGCGGCCCGTGCGCGATTGGATCCGGGCACGCTGCACGCGCACGCGCGCGTTCAAGTTCGTCGGCGGATGGCTGGCCGACGCCTGGGCGCCGCTCGCGGTCTTCTTCGTCATGGCGCTCTGGTTCGTCTGGGCGCTCGACGTTCGCAACGGCTACCGCGTCCTGCTCCACGACGGCGGATGGTCGATTGTCATCCTCATCGTGGCGCGCATCGTCGCCATCGTCACGTTCGGCTTGCTGGGCCGGTTGTTCAGGACGACCGATGGCGAAAACGGCTCGATCGCGCTCAAGCGCGCGCACCGCTACTACCCGCTGTTGCGCCGCGCGGTGTCGATTGCCATCGTCGTCGTGGCCGCCGGGTTCATCCTCGGCGTCTGGGGCTTCGACGTCTGGCACACGTTGAAGGTGAACTACGTCGGCAGGCGCCTGACTTCCGCTTGCGTGACGATCGCCATCGCCGGGCTCGTGGCGATCTTCGTCTGGGAGGTGATCAACGTCGCAATCGAACGCCGGCTCGGCAAATGGACGACATCCGGGGACCTGATGCGCGCGGCCCGGTTGCGCACGTTGTTGCCGATGTTCAAGACGATGCTGTTCATCGGCATCGCGCTCGTCGTCGGCCTCACGGGCTTGAGCGAACTTGGCGTGAACATCGGCCCGCTGCTGGCCGGTGCCAGCATCTTCGGCGTGGCGCTCGGCTTCGGCTCGCAAAAGCTCGTGCAGGACTTCATCACGGGCATGTTCCTGCTGATGGAAAACGCGATGCAGGTCGGCGACTGGGTGACCGTGGCCGGCGTCTCCGGCACGGTGGAATACCTCTCGATCCGCACCGTGCGCCTGCGCGGCGGAGACGGTTCGCTCTATACCGTGCCGTTCAGCTCCGTGTCGACGGTAAACAACTCGAACCGGGGGCTCGGGAACGCGTCCGTGAAGATCAATATCGCTTACGATCAGGACGTCGAACGGGCGGTGCAAGCACTGACCGAGATCGGCGCATCGCTGCGCGAAGATCCGAAGTACAAGGATGGCATCGTCGGCGATTTCAGTTTCTGGGGTGTCGACAGCGTGGATGGGGCCAGCGTCACGCTGGTCGGGCAGATGCAATGCCGCGACACGTCGCGCTGGCCCGTGCAGCGCGAGTTCAACCGTCGCATCCTCGAAGAATTCCGCGCGCGTGGCATCGCGGTGGCCAATCCGCTGCGCAACGTGCTCGTGCCTGGCCCCGGTATGCCTAACGCGGCGAACACGCCTGCCGACACGCCGGCCGCCGAGGGCAAGCCTGCGTCTTGAGCGCCTGCCGGGCTGGGCAGGCGCGATAGGCTGTCCTTCCCAGGCTCGCGGCGTGAAACGGCGTCAGGCGACGTCAG
>CBJMQH010000030.1:0-17891 GCA_966431825.1 uncultured Trinickia sp. | reverse complement strand
CACCGGACCCCATCGTGAGAGGGGTTGGTTGGTTTGTTTGCTCCTTTCGGGCGCGAGAAAAAAAAAAGCCCGCCGAAAAGGCGGGCTGAATCCATATCAGAGGAGACATGGAGGAGACGCTTTCAATCCTAGCAAACCCTAACTTGCGTTGCAACAGGTCGCCAAAATCCCGGTTCGCCCGTTGCCGCCATGCAACAGCTCAAGATAGTGTCATCGAAAGCACGAACGCGAGTTGATCGGGACCGACCGGCTTGACGAGGTGCACGTCGAACCCGGCGTCGAGCGCCATTTCCCGATACTGAGGCTGCCCCCAGCCGGTCAGCGCGATCAGCAGCAAGGCATGCGCACCTGCCACCTCGCGCATACGGTGGGCCACGTTCAAGCCTTCGAGTTCGCGTGCGCCGATATCCACCACCACCGCATCGGGCGCCGACATGCGGACCGAAGCCACCGCCTCTTCAGGGTCGCAGGCCGTATCCACCGCGAACCCCAGACTTTCCAGCAGATTCGACAACCCCGCGAGCGATGAACCGTCGCGGTCGACGATCAGCACACGTCGGCGTCCGCAAGGCCTCTCGCGTTCGGGCGCATTTGCCGGCGCGAGCGGGCCTGCCGCATGGACCGTGTCGCCTTCGTGTGCAACGGCCGCAGTCCTGTCGATGCGAGAGTAGTCGGATTTCATTTTTTCTTCATACCTCACGACAAACCTTCATCGCTTCTCGGGCTTGCGGCTTCGCCAGTCCGGGCGGCGAAATCGATATGGAACGTTCGTATCGAGGCAGATCTTCAGTGCACTGCTAAAAGTAAGGCGCTCGTCCCCAATTTTGCAAATAATTCTTGTGACAGCCCCTGACGGCAGAGCCAACCTATCGTTATAGCGCCGATCGTCAACACGGCATCGATCGCTCGCCACACGGGCACGCAAACATTGTGCAAGCTCGCGTAAAAAGCTGTACGGGGCAGGAAGCGGCAGCGATGACGGCGGCCAGGTCAAGCCGCCATCGCCGCGCCCGCCTCCGCAAGGACCTCGCACAGGGCTTCCCGCAGGACGGCAACGGGTCGAAGCAGGCGCCCGGGCAATACGCCATGGACGAGCCAGACGCCGAGTTCGCCAGGAAAATCGACGATGTCGAGCACTTGCAGGGCATCACGATAAGGGCTGCGCGCCAACGCGGACTGCAATACCACGCCGAGCCCGACTCCGCGCGCCACGAGCGAGAGCTGCAGCTCGGCGCCGAATGCCTCGACCGCGACGTCGAACGGCAAGCCCCCCGCCGCAAGCGCGCGCGCCAACGCCGAGCGCATACCGCACCCATCCTGGTTCAACACCCACGGATTGGCGGCGATATCGGCCAGCGTCCGAGCGCCCTCGGGCAACGCCAACGAGCGCGCAGCAACGATATGCGTGTGCTGGGTCGCGAGCAGCGTGGCCTCGACGCCGTCGGCCAACGCGGACGCAAGCGGCATCATGACGACCGAAACGTCGACTTCCGCACGGACGGCGCGCTCCAGCAGCGCCGGGGACCACGCGGCGCCCACGCGCAGCGTCAAACGCGGAAACGCGCCGCGCAAGCGATCGATCGGCTTCTCCAGCGCCAGATCGGACAGAAACGGCGGTACGCCGATGCGCAGCTCGCCTGCGGGCTCGGAGTCGGGCGCGGCAACCGCCAACAGGTCGTCCACCGAGCGCAGCACGGCTCGCGCGAGCGCATAGACCTCGCGACCCGCTGCCGTCGGCTTGAGCGGCTTGCTCTGTCGATCGAGCAACGGCACGCCAAGCGTCCCTTCCAGGTTCTGCACCCGACGCGTCAACCCGGGCTGCGTCAGATGGAGTTTCTCCGCGGCCCGCACCATCGAACCGCTGTCGAGCACCGCAACGAAAGCCTGCAAATCACGCGTATTCAAAACAATCTCGCATAATCAATATCAACATATTTCAATTGTGGCATATCGCGTCGACTTCTACGATGACTGGCATTCCGACTCTCCTTAGGACTGCTCCATGGATCGCCTCCCCTCCGCTGCGTGCGCCGCACCGCCAGTCGGCGATGCCGCGCCCACCCTCACACCCGCGCTGACGGTGCTGTTTGCCGCCGCGGTCGGTGTCATCGTCATGAACCTGTTCGCAGCCCAGCCCCTCACGGGCCCCATTAGCCAGGCGCTCGGTCTACCGCCCGCAATGACCGGCGCCGTCGCCATGCTGCCGCAGCTCGGCTATGCGATCGGCCTCGTTCTGCTCGTGCCGCTCACCGACCTCATCGAAAATCGCAGGCTCATCGTACGCACGCTGTTCGCATCCGCCGTTCTACTGACCATCGCCATGACGGCACGCTCCGGCACCGTGTTTCTCGCCGCCTTGCTGCTCGCCGGCACGACTTCGTCTGTCATCCAGATGCTCGTGCCGATGGCCGCGTCGATGTCGAGCGAAGCGCGCCGCGGTCGGGCGGTCGGCAACGTGATGAGCGGGTTGATGGCCGGCATTCTGCTTTCGCGCCCACTCGCGAGCCTGATCGCCGGATCGATCGGCTGGCGCGCGTTCTATGGCGCCGCCGCGACAGCCGATGCGCTGATCGCCGTGATCCTCGCTGTGCGGCTGCCGCTGCGCCACCCGCACAGCACGATCGGCTACGGCGCGCTGCTCGCCTCGCTCTGGACGCTACTGCGCAAGGAGCCGGCGCTGCGCCGGCACGGGTTGTCGGCGGCGCTCGCGATGGGCGCGTTCAGTGCGTTCTGGACCGGCATCGGCCTCACGCTCGCGCAGGCACCGTTCAACTTCGACTTTTATGCGATCGCCGTTTTCGCGCTCGCAGGCGCGACAGGCGTCGTCGCCACCCCGCTCGCCGGCTGGGCGGGAGACAGGCGGCTTGGTCGCGTGACACAGCGAATCGCCCATTTGGCGATGCTCGGCGCGCTCGTCGCGAGCGGGGTCGCAGGCGCAGGATGGTTCGGGTTTTCCGCCGAAGGCCACCGGGCACTGGCCATCGCGCTGCTCGCGGCCGGTGCGGCCACGCTCGATGCCGGCGTCGTCACCGATCAAACGCTCGGTCGGCGCGCGATCAACTTGCTCAACCCCGCTGCACGCGGCCGATTGAACGGGCTCTTCGTCGGGATGTTTTTTGTCGGTGGCGCGCTGGGCGCCTCGATAGCGGGCGCCGGCTGGGCAGCGCTGGGATGGAGCGGCGTCTGTATCGTAGGTCTCGCCTTCGCGCTCGCCGCACTCGCACTCGGTCTCGCCCCCGGCGCTCACGATTGAGCGTCGGGGTTTGCGGCCCGGTCGAACGCGCGCGTGGCGCGCCGGGCCGCGTCCGACTCAATGGCGCACGAGCGCCATCATCGTGCCGAAGCCCACGAACACACCACCCGTGAGGCGGTTGAACGCACGAGCGACGCGGCCGCTCTTCAACGTCGCGCCGATGCGTGCACCGAACGCCGCATAGACGAGGTACCAGCTGACCTCGATCACGGCCAACGTTGCGACGAGGATGCCGAATTGCGGCAGCGTCGGTGCAGCGGCGTTGATGAACTGCGGCAGCAGCGCGGCCGCAAACAGGATTGCCTTCGGATTGCTGCTCGCCACCAGGAAGCCGTTCCGATAGAGCGACCACGCGGAGCGCGCCGTCTTTGCTTCAGGGGCGGCGTCGCCTGCATCGGGGGCGAGCGCCTCGACCTTCGCACGCCATGACTTGACGCCGAGATAGACGAGGTAGGCCGCGCCAAGGAAGCGCAGCGCATCGAACATCGCGGGCCACGCCTTCAGAAAGACGCCGAGCCCCGCCGCCGAAATCGACAGCATCAGCACGAGCGCCGACAGGCAACCGGCCATCGTCGACGTGCTGCGTCGCATGGTGTGCTGCGCACTGTGCGTCATGACGAGCAGCATATTGGGGCCGGGAATGGCCGAAATCACGAAGACTGTCGCAACGAACAGCCACCAGGTATGCAAACTCATGGGCGAGTCCCCTCATTTTTTGACGACGACGACGAAACGACGATTATGCGCCGCTTCCACCACTTCGGTATGCGAATCGCATCGGCTGTGATCGATGCGCCAAGCGGTTACATGTGTAAGCGGCACGCGCCGCCTAGCGCCCTGCCCGCCGCGCCGCAACGCGACCGAGGACGGCGAAGTCCTGCTCGCCCTCGCCGTGAGCTATGGCGTCGAGCAGGCTGTCGCGAACAACGCTCGCGATCGGCAGCGGCGTGGCATTCGCCTCGGCTGCCTCCAGCGCGAGGCGCACATCTTTCAGACCGAGCCGCGCTTTGAACGCAGCCGGCTCGTAACGCTGTTCCGCGATCATCCGGCCGTAGCCCGAATAAACAGGGCCCGGGAAGACACTCGATGTGATCACGTCGAGGAAATCGGCCATCGCCACGCCGTGTCCGCTGAGCAGCGCGGACGCTTCGCCAAGCGTTTCCACCGCCGAGGCGAGCGTGAAGTTGGCCGCCAGCTTCGCAACATTCGCGTGCTGCGGCAGCGAGCCCAAACGCCAGGTCTTCTGACCGATTGCATCGAAGAGCGGCTGCACGCGATCGAGCGCCTCCGCCGGCCCTGCCGCCATGATCGTCAGCTTGCCCGCCGCCGCGACGTCCGGGCGGCCCATGACGGGCGCCGCGACGTAAGCGAGACCGCGCGCGGCGTGCTCGTGCGCGAGCGTCTGCGCGAGGGCGACCGAAATCGTCGCCATATTGACGTGCACGGTCTCGCGCGGCACCTGAGCGAGCAAAGCCGGATCGAAAACACCGCGCACGGCCGCGTCGTCGGCGAGCATCGACATCACAGCATCACCCGAGAACGCCTCGGCTGGCGTATCGACGACGACCGCACCGAGCGCAGCCAGTGGAGCTGCGCGGTCGCGCGAACGGTTCCAGACCCGCACGCGGTGCCCGGCTTTCAGAATGTTCTCGGCCATCGCATGGCCCATGCTGCCCAATCCGATAAAACCCACGTCCATCGCTCGCTCCTCGTTTGCATCCGGTAAAGGCGCAAGTAGAGCATGGATGGCGCCCGGATGCAGGCGAGCCGCACCGGTGCGATACTGCCGGCATGGCGCCCGTCACCGCGACCTTCCGCTTTTACGAAGAGTTGAACGACTTCCTCGCCCGGCCGCTGCGCCGCCGCGCGTTCAGTTGCGCTTGCGCGCGCTCGGCCACCACGAAGCACATGATCGAGGCGCTCGGCGTCCCGCACACGGAAGTCGAGCTCATCATCGTGAACGGCGAGTCGGTCGGCTTCGATCACGTGATCGCCGAGGGGGATCGCATCGCCGTCTATCCGAAATTCGAAGCGTTGGATGTCACGCCGCTCGTGCGCGTGCGCGAAAAGCCGCTGCGTACGGTTCGCTTCGTCGCCGACGCCCATCTTGGCGGCCTCGCCCATTTGCTGCGGCTGGCGGGCTTCGACACGCTCTACGACAACCACTTCGCCGACGAAGCGATCGAAGCGCTCGCATCGAGCGAGGCGCGCATCGTCCTCACGCGCGACCGCGAGTTGCTCAAGCGCCGCACGATCACGCACGGCTGCTACGTGCGCTCGCTCAAGCCCGAAGCGCAGTTGCACGAACTGTTCGATCGGCTCGATCTGGCCGGCAGCGCACAGCCGTTCAGGCTTTGCCTCTCATGCAACGTGCCGCTGCACGGCATTGCGCGCGAGGAGGCCGCCGCGCGCGTGCCGGCCGGCGTACTCGAGCGGCAGGCGCGATTCGTCACCTGCGATGTCTGCCGTCGCATCTTCTGGGAAGGCTCGCACTGGAAACGGATGCGTGGGCTCGTCGATACGCTGATTGCAACCCATACGCATCGGTAATGCGGCCTATGCGCGTGGCGAACGCTCAGAACGTCACGATGGTCCGCACGCCAACGACGGCTTCGTTTCCGACCCGTGCACCGGTTGCCGGATTGGGGATGCCGCCGCCCGGGCGGAAGAAGTACTGGAAGTCCGCCTGCACGAGCCACCAGGGCGCCGCCTGATATTGATAGGTCGCCTCGACCACTGTCTCGCCCGTGCGCTCGGGGTAGCCCGGCGTGGTCAAGCGCGCCGTGTCGCGGTCGAACGCGCTGGCCGCCGAGCTCACGTTCGCGTAGCCCACCGCCAGGCCGACAGAATCGTTCTCCCGCCCCTTGAACGGCGCCTTCAACACGACACCCGCATCGGCGTGAAAATCGAGCGCATTCCGATCGCCGGGTGCACCCATGACTCGGGCAAAGACGCCGACCGAACGTCCGCCGTCGGGCCGCTCGCGCCAGACCATCTGGTCGGCAACCGCATAGACGCTGAAATTGCCGTGATGGACGGTGGGCTGGCCGTTCGACGCGGGATCGGCGAGCGACAAGCCGTCGGTGCCGCGGTGCGGATCGGAGAAGCGCCCGTTGTTGTACCAGAAGCCGAGCTTGTAGGTCCCCGGCAAACCGCTCGCCGATGCAACCTCACCGGCGCTCGGCGCGTTGATCGCGTACTGCACCTCGCCGATCAGCAACGTGCCGTCGTGCAGGTTCAAGCGCGTCCCGCTACCGTTCAGCCGCTGCGGATCGCCGCTGCCCGGCGCCGGGTTGCCGTCGAACACACCGCCGAGGATCGTGACGGCATCGGTCGGTTTGACACGCAGCCGTATGCCGAGCGACGACAGCGGATACGCCGGACCGCCCGCAGGCAAATCCGCGGCCGGCAACACCGGCCAGCCGAACGTCGCATTCGCGAACGTCGCGGCGTACTGGCTGACGATGAACTCCTGGTCGAGGCTCTGCTGGCCGATCTTCACATCGACCCGATCGCCGACCGATTGCTGGTACCAGAGCTCCCAAAGGCGCGTGGCCGCTTCCGCCTCGACGCCGCTCACGCTCTGCAGCGTGCTCAGATTCGACGCCGTGATGCCATGCCCATGAATCTGCAATGCGTCGACGAAGAACTGGCCGCCCTTCAACCCGATGGCTTTCTCGGTGTCGACGGCAAGGCCGAATTGGGTCGCACCGTCGTACGCCACCCCGCGCTTCGTTCCGCCTGAGAAGTTGCCATAAAGCTCGCTCGTCTCCTGAAGATTGAACGTCACGCCGTGCGCGCCAAGCAGCGTACGCAGCCCGCCCATGTCGCCGAGCAGGTTCGAGCGGTCCCAAAGACCGGTGGGCGCCTGCGCAGCACTTGCATCGGCGTTGCCGGCAGCGCTTGGCGGGTTGACCGGTGCCGGTGGCTCGCTGGCCGCCGATTGCGCCTGGGCACAGGCGGCATGACCGAGCAGCAGCGCAAGCAACGCCGCCGCGCAAATGGGACCCGTGAGTGAAGCGGGCCCGGACGCCCTGACGGGTAAGACGGATCGAACGAACGTCATCGGTCACTCTTGTCTGATTGAATGATTGAAACGCGGGGAGAGGCGCGGCGCATTTTGCGGCACCGCGGCGGCGGATTCTATGCGGCCCTTTTCAGGCGCAGCAAGTAAAAATTCGTATGCAAGCCACCACGTCGCCCGAATTTCGTGTTGACGCATCTCGAAAGGCAAACCTAGAATTCAGTCAATTCCACAAATGGGGCATATGCCTTGGACAGTTGCAGTAGTCGACCCTCGAACAGTGTTTTCGCCTGACCGGCACGACGCCCGCGCTGAACTCTTCCTTTAGCCGCCGTCTAGCCAGCAGGCAGACGGTGCGCATCGCAGTCGCTTTTCCCGTACTTCCCTCGCGCATCGAATTCGAATGACCCTTCGCGTCGTTCGGATGCTATCCGCGTGCGTTCTCGCGCACCGTGGCATTCGACAGGCGCGAGGTGACGCGTGGCGGCTTGGCGCCGCCGCGTGCCGTTCGTGCATGCCGTTTCATGCGTGTGCGTGCCCCGCCCTTGGCCGCACGCTTGCCCTTGCGACGCATGCGCGTTTTTTGCGAGAAATCAGCCGGTACGAACCGGCAAAGGAGGCCGCGATGACCGACCCCGACCCTAGTCGATCTACGACCCGGCGTGTTCGCACGCCAGACGAAGCCCGCAACGCCTGAAGCCAGGCCGCATGCGTTCCTTCGCGCCCGCACGGGGCCATGCCCGGCAAGCGCGCTGAAAACGATGAGGTCGACGCTGAAGGCGCTTTGCGCAGAAAGCACCGCTCATCGATAAAAGGAACCGCCATGCAATTCGGCCTCCTGATTACTCAGTTCTCGCATCTCGGGGACGCCCGCAGCCACTACGGCGACGCCATGCTGCTCGCCCGGCAGCCCATGCTTGCACGCCGCATCGCGGCCCGCATCTGGTCCGCCGTCGCGGACCGTGCCGGACGTAAGCGCTGGACCCGCTGAACCAACAAAAACGGTCACGGATGGCTTCGAGCCGTGTCGGAGCGCTTCATACCGCACGGCTCGCCATCCCCACGTACTAAGCAAAACTAAGGAAAACGACATGTCCACCCCAGCCAACGTGTCCACCACACGCAGCGCGGTGCTCGACGACGCCCACCTCGGCGACATCAAAGGTGCCCTCGGCACGATCGCCCATCACGACACGGCGCCCCGCGGCACCTGGGGAGCCCGCCTGCGCACGCTGCTCGCCATCCTCGGCCCGGGCCTCATCGTCATGGTCGGCGACAACGACGCCGGCGCATTCGGCACTTACACTCAGGCAGGGCAGAACTACGGCACGACGCTGCTCTGGACGCTGGCCCTCCTCATCCCCGTGCTCTACGTCAATCAGGAAATGGTCCTGCGCCTCGGCGCAGTCACCGGGGTCGGGCACGCGCGACTCATCTTCCAACGGTTCGGCAAGTTCTGGGGGGCGTTCAGCGTCATCGACCTGTTCCTGCTCAACGCACTCACGATCGTCACGGAATTCATCGGCATCACGTTCGCGCTGGACTTCCTCGGCGTGTCGAAAGTGCTCGGCGTCTGCATCGCCGCCGTCCTGACGATGGCCGCCGTCAGCACCGGCGACTTCCGACGCTTCGAGCGCTTCGCGATCATCCTGTGCCTGCTGAGCCTGCTGTTGATTCCCGTTCTTGTGTCGATTCATCCGCCGGCAAGCGTGATCGCACGCGACTTCCTCGTGCCGGGCTGGCCCAAAGGATCCAAGCTCTCCGACGTCATGCTGCTCGTGATCGGCATCGTCGGGACGACCGTCGCGCCGTGGCAGCTGTTCTTCCAGCAAAGCTATGTCATCGACAAGCGCATCACGCCGCGCTTCATGAAATACGAGAAGATCGACCTCTGGATCGGCATCGCGTTCGTGGTCGTCGGCGCCGTGGCCATGATGGCCTTCACCGCCGCCCTGTTCGGCGGCAAACCCGAGGCGGGCAACTTCACCGATGCGGGTGCCGTCATCGCGGGCCTGCACAAGTATGTCGGACAAACGTCGGCCACGATCTTCGCCGTCGCACTGCTCGATGCGTCGATCATCGGTGCAGCGGCCGTGTCGCTGTCCACGGCCTATGCCATCGGCGACGTGTTCAAGGTCAAGCACTCGCTGCACCGAAGCGTGCTCGATGCGAAGGGCTTCTACCTCGTCTATTTCGGCATCATCGCGTTGGCGGCCGCCCTCGTCCTGATGCCGGGCAGCCCGCTCGGCCTCTTGACCGAAGCCGTCCAGACGCTGGCCGGCGTCCTGCTGCCGAGCGCGACCGTGTTTCTGCTGCTGCTCTGCAACGACCGCGCCGTGCTCGGCCCGTGGGTCAATTCGAAGCGCCTGAACCTGTTCACGGGCGCCGTCATCGCCGTGCTCGTCATCCTGTCGATCATCCTGACCGCCGCGACCGTGTTCCCCGATATCAGCGGTCAGGCAATCATCGACATCCTCGCAGGCGGCATCGGCATCGCGTTGGCCGGCTATGCCGCCATCGAACTCGTGCGCCGCCGCACGCCGGTCGCCACCGATCGAGATCCCGGTGCGGCCGCCGCGCGACGCGAAGCCCGTGCCGAATGGCGCATGCCTCCGCTCGACGAACTGGCGCCCCCGCGGCTCACGTTGTCGACACGGGTCTGGATGGGCGCGCTGCGCGTCTATCTGGTCGTCGCTGTCGGGCTCGTGATCGTCAAGGTCGTGCAGATCGCCATCCGCTGAAGGCCGATACGGCCGCGACGAGGCTCACCGCTCCTGCGCCTCGTCGTAACAGCCGCGCGCCGCCATCGCGTTCAAGCGTGCGCGCGCGAGCAACGCCTGTTGGGCAATGCCCACGTTCTGCGATTCGCCGCGCCACGCTGCCAGCGCCGGCTCCTGCAACGCGCGCCCATACGAAAAGCTGAGCGGCCAGGGACGACGGCCCGTGCGATTGATCGCATCGAGATTCACCGTCGCTTCGCGCGGCGTCTGTCCGCCCGACAGAAAGAAAATGCCGGCCACCACGGCCGGCACCGTTCGACCGAGCACCGTCACCGTCTTCGCCGCCACAATCTCAGGACGCTCGCGCGCGCCGCTCGCACTCCCCGCCACGACCATGCTCGGCTTCAGCAACATATGCTCGAGCGCGACTCCATACCGGTGCAGCCCGTGGAACACGGCATGCAGGACGACTTCGGTCACTTCCATGGCGCGATCGATCGAATGCGCGCCGTCCATCAGCACTTCAGGCTCGACGATGGGCACGATGCCGGTCTCCTGACAGATCGCCGCATAACGAGCCAGCGAATCGGCATTCGCCTCGACCGCGAGCCGGCTCGGTAATTGATCCGACACGTTGTAGACCGCCCGCCATTTGGCAAACCGCGCGCCGCGCGCCTTGTAGCCCTCGAGCCGCTTGCCGAGGCCGTCGAGGCCCTCGGTGATCTCGTCGCCCGGCGCATGCGCGAGCGCGATTTTCCCTTGATCGACTTTGATGCCGGGCACCATGCCTTGCCGTGCGCACAGCGTGGGCAACGGTTCGCCGTCTTCGCTCGCCTGGCCCAGCGTCTCTTCGTAGAGGATGACCCCGCTCACGTATTGGGCGAGATCGGGCGTCGACAGCAGCAGCGCGCGCCAAGCGCGGCGGTTCGCCTCCGTCGACTCGACCCCGATCGACTTGAAACGCTTCGCAATCGTCCCGCCGCTCTCGTCGGCCGCCAATAAGCCCTTCCCATCCTGCACCAATGCGTCAATCGTGGCCTGCAACTCGCTTTGCGTATTCATCTCGCACCCTCCGGACGGCTCGCGTGGCGAACCGCGCACGGCCGCCCCACGCCACTTTGCGCGGCAAGACCGCGGCACGTCCGTCTGCGACCGATCGATGATCAGGAAAAAGACGTTGGTTCAGGCGCGCAATCGGCATGCCCGAAGCGGGCGTCACGCGCAACGCGCAATCGGCACACCGGCGCATGGACCCGCACGCAACAGGTCCGCTAACCTGGACCGCTAACCTGGACCGTTGGCCAGGATCGCATCGATTGCATGGAGCAGCGTGTCGATCGCAGCGGCGAGGTCGTGGCGACTGCCGCCCGCGAGCGATGCGCGCAAACGCAGGCAACGCTCCCCCGCCGTCCGTTCGCCGAGCACTTGCAGTGCCCCGCCGATGCGATGGAGCTGATGCAGCAAGGCATGCACGTCGCCACCCTGAGCGGCGCGACGCATGGCCGCCGCGTCTTCGGGCCATGTCTGCGCGAACAACATATACAGATCGCGCGGCGCCCCATGCCAGCGCGTACGCGGCGACACATCGGGCCATGTGGCAGGCAGCACGGCGTCGAGCGCGGCGAACACGGCGGAAAGCGATGCCGGTTTCTCGAGCACCTGCGCAAAACCCTCGTGAAGCAGTTCGCGATCAGCGTCCGGCGCCGCCGTATGCACGACGACCGGCACCGACACACCGCGTTCGAGCAGCGCATGGCGTAACGCGTGTCCGTCGATCTTCGGCAAGCACAGGTCCGCCAAGACCACGTCGTAGCGCACCTGCACAGCGAGGTCCAAGGCCTGCTGACCGTCTGTCGCGCAATCGATCCGACGATAGCCGAGCGTGCGCAGTTGGTCCACCAACAGCGCAAGGCTGACGGCGCAGTCGTCCACGGCCAGGATGCGTGCGCCGCGATGCTCGATTCGCGCCATGGGCACGCGCGGCGTTTGCCTGGCGCGTGCAGTACGAACGCGTCGTGATGTGGCCCGGGCACAGCACGCGTCGAGCACGGCCTTCAGCGCCTCGTTCGAGAAAGCCGTCAGATGAACGGCGCCATCGCGCCGCAACGGATGCAACGGCCCGTGTGCAGAAACGACGATCGTGTCGTGGAACACCGGCGTGCCGCCCCTCCACTCAGCGGGCAGCATATCGTCGTAACCGCCGAAGACCAGAACGGCCCGCATACCGGCCGGCACCGCGCCCGGCCCGGCCGTTCCGTCGATCATCGTCAGCGCTGGAAACCAGCGCCCGATGCGAAGCCGCATCGCCGCTTGCCAAACCGGATGGGCAAAGGCGACGACGATGGCGTCGACAGCCCGGGCGGCGGGCCGTCGTGCGCGACGCCGCCGCCCCGGCTCATCGGCCGTCAGGCGCGCGAGCGGCAGGCGCACCGTGAATACGCTACCGGCCCCTTCGACGCTATGCGCACCGATCTCGCCGCCCATCAGCCCGGCGAGGCGCCGGCACAGCGCGAGCCCGAGCCCCGTGCCGCCGAAGCGCCGGGCAATCGAATCGTCCGCTTGCAGGAACGGTTCGAACAGACGCGGCAAGGCCGACTCCGCAATGCCGATGCCGGTGTCGGCGACCGTGATCTCGATCTGCTCGAGCGCGCCCGACCGCATGCCCGGACCGCGCCGTCGACGCTGCGAACGGCGCGGCGTCCGGCGCGAAGGCACAGTCTCCTGCGCCCGCGCGACACGCACCACGACCCGCCCCTGTCGCGTGAACTTCCCGGCGTTCGCCACGAGGTTGCCGAGGATCTGACCGATACGCCGCCCGTCGGCGTGCCAAAGGCCGTCGAGATCGGGATCGACCGTGCAGATGAACTGCACGCCTTTGCCGACGATGGCGGCGCCGAAGGTCTGGGCACAGCGCTCGACGATGTCGGTCAGGCGCACCGGCGCGCGCTCGAGTCGCAAGGCCTGCGCTTCGATCTTCTGCAGGTCGAGGACATCGTCGACGACGGCGACGAGCGCGCCAAAACCGACACGCACGGCACCGAGCCGCGCAGCCTGCGCAGGGGTCAACGCTTCGCCGGCCAGCAGTTCGAGGTTGCCGAGCACGCCGTGCAGCGGCGTACGGATCTCATGGCCGATCATCGCCACGAGCGTCGACTTCGCGCGATTGGCTTCGGCAGCTGCGCGCCACGCGCTACGCAAGCGCTGCATGCCGGCCCGCCTGCGCCGCGCGTCGGCCGAAGTGGCAGCGAGCAGCGCCCAGAGCAAGGCGAGAAGCATCAAGACGAGCGCGAGCGTCCACTTAATCGGCTCGCGCAAATTCGCCACGACCGTGCGCCAATCGAAGGCATAGACGGCAATCCAGCCGGGACCGACGATGCGTTCGACAACGAACCAGTTGCCCTTGTCGCGCACAATCCGGATTGTGCCGTCGGTGGCCGACGGTAGCGCGCCCGACAGGCCGAGCCGATGCATCCAGTAGGCGGTGCGGGGGTGCGCGGCGTGTTCGCCAAGCGGCTGCGTCCCGTCACGCGAGACAACGAAGAAATCGGGGTCGCGCAGACCGCGCTCGAACAGATGAGGGAAATGGGCTGCCCGCACCGTGACGACGATCACCGCGATGCGCCGACCGTCGCGATAGACGGGCGCGGCGTAGTGATGGACTGGCGCACCGTAGAGCTCCGATTCGTAGACCGGCACCCAGAACACGCGACGCCGCCCGATTACCGCTTCGTCGTAGCGGGCCAACTCGGCATCGACGCGCGCCACGTAACGCGCTACCGTCGGCTCGATGCCCACCTCACGCGCCGCATCGACAGCGCCGGTCGGCAATGGCGGCCAAGTTGCCAAGAAGCGCCGGTCTTCCGTAAAGACGAAGCCGTCGATCGTCGCGCCCGTTTCGAGCGGCGGCGTCAGCGAGGCGGGGGCGATGGCGCGGATCAGGCGGACCAGCGCCGCAAGCCGCGCCGAATCGTGCGGCCAGCTCAGCGTCGACAGGACCGAAAGCGGCGTCGCACCGACTTCGCTTTCGATACCGACCGCCCCACCCTGCTCGCGCAACCGCTTGCCCAAGGCCTCGGCGGGCACGGCGTCTTCTTCATGAAAACCGCGCAGCGTCTCGTAGCCTTCTACGACTTGAAGCAAACGGGCCTGCTTTCGCTCGACGGCAGCACGCACGACGCCGCTCTGGACGAGAAAATGTGCGCGCCAATCGTCGATGCAGCGTTCGAACCATCCGGCGACGCCGATGGCCGCAGCCGCGAGCACCGTCAGCGTCAGTACCGCACCGCACGCGACGAAAAGCGGACGGTCGATGCGATACGCACGGCGAATGCCGTAGCGCAGCCCCTTGCGCAGCGCGGCGCGCACGGTCCGGACAAACGTTCGCATCATGACGGCAGCCTCGCTTTTGCCGCACGCGGCAAAAGTACCGCGCGCCCCCTCGGATAAAGGGGCCGTCAGACTAGCGAATCGGACGCCGCGTGCGGCGCAACGACGCGAAAGATCGGACCGTTGCCGGTCGCCGCGCCGCTGCGCCGCGCGATCAGGACTGGAGCGTGCGTGCCCGCTGCGCGCTCGTGCGCCGCGCGAACGACTTGAAGACGTTGAACGCAATGAGATTGCCGACGACGACGAGCGCAAGCCCGACGACAGCCGGCGGCGACCACCGATAGCCCTCGAACACCGTCGATGCCGCGAGGGCGACAAACGGAAACAGCACCGTGGAATAGGCCGCGCGCTCAGGTCCGATGCGCCCGACGAGCGTCAGGTAGGTCGTAAAACCGATGACCGAGCCGGGTATCGCGAGATAGGCCAGCGCGCCCAAATATCGGGCCGTCATTTCGGGCTCGAACGGCAAGCCAGCAGCCAGGCTGCCGATCGTCAGCACGCTTGCCCCGATCAGCATCGCCCAGCCGTTCGTTGCGAGCGGGTGCAGCCCCATCGTCTGCATCCGGCTCGAGAGCAGGTTGCCGGCCGAAAAGCACATCGTGCCCAAAAGTGCGATGGCAAGGCCGGTCCACATCGTGCGGTCGCCGGCGTGGCCGATCACTTCCGGGGCAAAGAGGCAGACGATCCCCGTCAGTCCGAGCACGGCACCGACAATCGCGCTCGGCTGCAGCGCGCGACCCATGAAAATCCGCCCGTTGATCGCGTTAAACAGCGGCGCAGTCGAAAACACGACGGCGACGATGCCGCTCGGCACGATGCTCTCGGCGTAGTAGAAGCAAAGAAAATTGCAGCAGAACAGGGCGAGCCCCTGACCGGCGAGCAGCGGCCATGCGGCGCGGGGCACGCGCATCGGCCGGCGCGTGAGGGCGAGCAGCACGAACAGCGCCGCCGAGGCGAGGAGGAAGCGAAACGCGATCGAGACCGGCGGCGCCACGACGCCGATCTGCCATTTGATCGCGATCCAGGTCGTGCCCCAGATCAGCACAGTAACGAAATAGAGCAGCAGGTTCATGGCCGGGCGCAATTCCTGAGAAAGAGACGAATACGGATCCGACTATGCCCGGCCGGCAGCAGACGTCGTTGTCTAACCTTGCTGTTTTTACGCTATGCGAAGCGCATGCACGCCGGCTGCGCTCTATACTCGGCACTCGGGCACGCTTCGCCGCAGGCCCGGCCGAATGCCGCCAACCCCTTGAACTGCCGCCGTATTTTTCCGCTTCGCCGCCGTGGATTCGAGTCCTTTTGACCCTGCGCCCTTAACCGGTGCCGCCGCCGTACCCGCCATGTCCGCCGACGCGATCGACGGAGCGGGCGCGTTCGGCCTGCATTCGGTCGGGCGCACGCTCGCGCAGGCCGATGCAACGCTCGAGCGCTTCGCGTGGCTCGGCGATCAGCTCGCTGCGGCCGTCTGGCGCCGCGACATCGTCGAAGACGAAACGGCGTACGACAATCCGGGCCATCACACGCTGTCGTGCTACCTCGACGGCGGCTACCGGACCGAGCGCCAGAAGCTGCCGGGCCATTACGGCGCGCCGCAGCGACTGTGCGCGCTGCCGGGCGACCACGAATCGCGCTGGTGGGTGCGCGGCCACATGCATTTTGTCCATCTCTACTTCCTGCCGGAGCATTTCACGCGCCGCGCCGTGCGTGAACTCGATCGCGAACCGCGCGAACTGACGCTCGCCGATCGGACCTACTTCGAGGACGAACGGATCGCGCAGCTGTGCAACGGGCTCGCCGCGCTGCCATGGGAGAGCGCCGACGACCGGCTGCGCGCGAACGAAACCGCGCATGAAATCCTGAGTCTGCTGCTGCGCAGTCAGGCGGTAATCCGGCCCGACGCGCGGGCCAAGGGCGGCCTTGTGCCGGCCGTACGCCGGCGGCTGCACGAGTACATCGACGCGCACCTGACGGCACCGCTCACGATCGGCGACCTGGCCGAGGTTGCCCGGCTGTCGGAATACCATCTCGCGCGCATGTTCCGGACCTCGTTCGGCATGCCGCCGCACGCTTGGATCGCGGCGCAGCGCACCGAACGCGCCCGCCACCTGTTACGCACGACGACACTTCCCGTCGAGCAGATCGCGGCCCGATGCGGCTACGCCGACGCGAGCCACTTCGGCCACCGGTTCCGCGCCGCCGTCGGCGCGGCGCCGCTCGCGTATCGCCGCGCGCTGGCACTCGCGACCGACTGATTCGCTCGCCGCCCAGGCAAGACCCGGGCGACCTGCGCTCATAACCGGGAACGCAGCGAAAACGCAGAGCGCGTGAACGAGGCGATCCGCCGCGTCGTGACCGCATTGGCGATCTCGTCGAGCAACGCTTCGGTCGCATCGACCTGCCACGCGTGCTCGTCGGCTGACGCCGGCGCGAGCCCGGCCGATGCGCTCATGCCAAGCGCAATCCCGCACGGTGGCCGCTCGCACGCAACGAGACTGCCCACGGCCTGATGCGTGCGGCGCGCCAACGCGGCGTGTGGGGCGCTCGTCACGGACCGAGCGGCAGGCGCGGCCGTCGAATGCGGCGCGGCCGTGTCCGTAGCGCTCAAGTCGAGCACGGTTCGCCGCATGTCGCACGCGTCGAGCCGCGCCGATGCCGCCAGCTGCTCGACGCTCGTGTCTTGCCGGAACGGCAGCAGCCAGCCGACGTGCGGCGACGCGCACAGTGCTTCGACGAACGTCGGCGGGACGCTCGAGCGCGTGTCATCCAGCGCCGCCGGCGGGGCGCAGAGCGCCCAGGTCGAGATCGTCACCGGATCGCTGCGCGCGCCTTCGCGCGCATATGCAATCTCGGCCGCAAGCGGCAACCGGATCTCAGGCGAGGCCGGCCAGACGATCTGCCCGGCGCCCTCGTGCTGCTCCGCGCGTGTCTTGTCGGGCGCGGAACAGAGGAGCAGCAATTCGAGTTCGTCGTCGTAACTTTCGCGCAGGCGCGCGAGCCACCGGAGCGCGTCGCCATCGCACATCAAGGCGGGGCAGGTGCGTAGCATCACGATCGCGCGGTCGTCATAACCGGCGAAGATCGCGTTCAGGCGACGCGCAGTTCGTTCAAGGGTGTTTCGCATGAGACATGTCCTCACCGGCTGCCCCGCTTACCGTGGCGATGTCGATGGCTTCGTCGTCGTGCGGCATGCCGGGCCTTGCCGTCGCGGCATAGGCACCGAGCACGCGCAGCGAAGTCACGACGGCGCGCAGCGCGTGCAGCGCCTCGAGCAGATCGGGGTGGTGGCGGCAGCAGCCGAGTTCGATGAAGAATCGGTAAGCCCACGGTTGACCGCCGAGCGGCCGGGAATCGATGCGCGTGACGGCGATACCGCGCGCGGCGAGCGGGCCCAGGCAGCGCAGCAGCGCGCCGATGCCGTTCTCGAGTTCGACGGCGATGAGCGTGCGTTCGTCCTCGCGCGCAGCCGCCGTCTCCTTGCCGATGACGGAGAACCGCGTGCTGTTGC
>CBJMQH010000029.1:0-17892 GCA_966431825.1 uncultured Trinickia sp. | reverse complement strand
CGGCACGCTGCGATTGGCCGGGGTCGAGCTTTACGAAGGTGTCCTCGCCGATGAGCCGGCCGTGCGCGCATTCCTGCAGCGCGCCGTGGACACGACGCGCGCACTCGCGCAGGCGGGTCGCTTCGCACGCCGGCCGGCCATTCTCACAGGGGCGGGCTCGGCGTGGTACGACGTGGTTGCCGACGTGTTTTCCCCCGCGTCGCAAAGCGATGAGATCGAGGTCGTACTACGCCCGGGCTGCTATCTGACCCACGATGTCGGCATCTACAAGAAAGCGCAGAGCGAGATCCTTGCACGCAACCCGATCGCCAAGCGGATGGGCGAAGCGCTGCTGCCGGCACTGCAGATCTGGGCATGCGTGCAGTCCATCCCCGAGCCCGATCGCGCGATCGTCGCAATGGGCAAACGCGATGCGGCCTTCGATGCGGGGTTTCCGATTCCCGCACGCCACTACCGGCCGGGCGGCGCGGCGCCGCGTGCGCTGACGCCGGACGACGGTTGGGAGATCACCGGCATGATGGATCAGCACGCCTATATGCGCATCAGGCCGGGCGCCGACTTGAAGGTGGGCGATATGCTCGCGTTCGATATCTCGCACCCTTGCCTGACGTTCGACAAATGGCGCCAGTTGCTGATCGTCGATGAACGCTACCGCGTGACCGAGGTCGTCGAGACGTTCTTCTGATCGTCGTCGGCATCGTCACTCGCGTCCAGCGCAAGCGGCGGTGCCCCGACTTCGGCGATCTTCGCCTCCAGCTTCCCGAGCGCATCGGACAGCGCGGCCAGCGCCGCATCGGGCAGCGCCCCCATCGTTTCGCGCAGGAACGCGTTACGCTGGGGCATGCTCGCCTCGACCATGCGCGAGCCTTCGTCCGTCAGCACGACATTCGTGATTCGATTGTCCCGGGCATCGGTACTGCGCGCAATCCACCCGAGCGCTTCGAGCGCTTTCAATTGACGCGTGAGCGCACCCGGATCGATCCGCAAAAACTCGACGAGGCGCTTCTGCGAGCATGGCGCGTCGGCATCGGCAAGCGTGCGCAAAATGCGCCAGCGCGGCATGGCATGGCCGACGTGGGCTTCGAACGCCGCCATGAAGGCGCGATAAGTGCGTCCGAACTGCTGGACGATCGCAACGTGTCCCTGCTCTTCCATCCTGCTTTCCTACTCGCTTGCTTTTAACTGGCCTTTCTCGGGCGCGGTGGCCGGTTCGGCCGCGCGCGTGATCTTGACGTGCGGCACGCGCCGACACTGCCAGACCGAGAATACCGCGACGAGCGCCGATGCGGCGATGCCGATATGAATGGCGCCGACCAGCGCCTCGCGCGCCGCTTCGAGCAGCATCGCGCCATTATGGCCGGCACGCGCCAACTCGCCGACGAGCGCGCGCTGCGCATCATGGTTGACGAGGATCTGTGGGTCCCGCATGCGTGCGAGCCATTGCGTAGCATGGTCGGCTGTGAGTGCGTTGTCGACGCCGCGCGCATAGAGACGCGTGACGAGCGTGCCGGTCAGCGCCGCACCGAACATGCCGCCGATCATCCGTAGCGACTGCAGCAGCGCCGTCGCGATGCCGAGATGCTCGCGTCCCGCCGTCTGCTGCGCGAACACAGTCAGGTTCGGCAGCACGAAGCCGAGGCCCATGCCGCCCGCCACCATGAAGCCCATCAACACGCCGCGCGGCATCGCGCGCGTGGCGATGGCAGCGCCGACGCAGGACAGCGCGAGCAGCGCGAAGCCGATATAAAGCATCGCATTTGGATGATGGATCCGCGTGATGACACGGCCGTTCATGATGCTGCCGATCGTGATGAAGACGACGAGCGGCGTGACGACGAGCCCCGCATCTTTCGGCGACAGGCCGAAGCCGCCCTGGAACAAAAGCGGCGCATAGAACAGCAGCGCAAACATCGAAAAGCCGCCGAGCACGGAGAGCGTGAACAGGGCCGCGAGGCTGCGGTTGCGGAACATATCGAGCGGCAGCATCGGCTGCGCCGCGCGCGCCTCCCACCGCCATAGCGCATAGGCGCTTGCGCCGCTTACGACGAGCAGCGCGCCGACGGCCGGCGTGAACCCATGCTGCGACACCCATTCGACGAACAATTGGAACGTGCTCAGCGTGAGCGCGATCAAGAGAGCGCCGGGCCAGTCGAGCCGCATCTTGCCGCGATGCGTCATTTGCCTCAGATGCGGCAGATAGCGCCAAACGAAAAAGAGCGACAGCAGGCCGACGGGCAAATTCACGTAGAAGGCCGACCGCCACCCGTAGTACTGGGTCAGGAAGCCGCCCAGGGACGGGCCGATTGCATTGGCAATGCCGAACGCCGAACTCATCATCACTTGCCAGCGCAGGCGCACCACGGGCTCGGGAAACAGGTCGGCGATACAGGCGAACGCGGTACCGACAAGCATCCCGCCGCCGATACCTTGCACGCCACGAGCGAAGACGAGGAACAACATGCTGTTCGAGGCGCCGCAGAGCACTGAAGCGCCCGTGAACAGCGCGATCGAGACGATCACGAACGGCTTGCGGCCATAGTAGTCGCCGAGCCGGCCGAAGATCGGCACGGTGATGATCGACGTCAGCAAATAGGAGGTTGCCACCCAGGCGTAGAGCTCGAAGCCACGAAGCTCGGCGACGATCGTGGGCAGCGCCGTGCCGACGACCGTTTGATCGAGTGCGACGAGCATCGTGACGAAGGAGATGCCGAGCATCGCCAGCAGCGACTCCCGGAAAGGCAGCACCTGCCCACGCGAGTGGTGAGCAGCGGTATGAAGAGCCATTTTTGCCGGATCAATCGTTGATGAGTCAAACTTTAGGCGATGATAGCATGTCGACTACCACCTTGCAGACAGGAACCGGTCGCCATGGAACCCGTATCGACGCCCCCGGGCCGCCCCGACAAGCCGGTCCCGACTATCGGGATACCGCTTGCACAGGAGGATCTCGCGGTTCTGACGCGTGCAAAGCGTGCGCTGACGACCGAGCCGCTCGCCATGAAGCTCGCCGGTGCCGTCGGGGCACCGAGCGAGCGCATGAGGGCGCGGCTGCCGGCAGCCGCGAACGATACGATCGCCGAGGCCACGCGGCGCGCACTCGGGAAATGCCTCGAATTTGCGCTCGCGACGTTCGCGCGTGCCGAGACACGGACCGGACCGACATTTGCCGCAGCCGCCCCGTCACCCCGCGACGCGGGGGCTCGCGTGGCCAAGCCCTGGAACCGGCTTCACAAGCTCGCCGTCGCAACGACGGGCGCAGCGGGCGGCGCGTTCGGCCTATTGGCGCTGCCGGCCGAACTCCCCGTGACGACGATGCTGATGTTTCGGTCGATCTGCGATATCGCGCGCAGCGAGGGCGAGGATCTTCGCTCGGCCGATGCGCAGTTGGAATGCCTGGCCGTGTTCGGCATCGGCGCAGGCGCGGCGCGAGCCGACGAGGATGCGGACCTTGGGTATTTCGTCGCGCGCGGCGCACTGGCCCAGGCTATTTCGAAGGCCTCGTCGGAACTTGCCTCCAAGGGCGTCGCGGCGCACGGCGCACCGGCGCTCGTGCGCTTCATGAACGCCATCGCGGCACGTTTTTCCGCACAGGTCAGCGAGCAGGTCGCGGCAAAGTCGGTGCCGGCATTGGGTGCTGTGCTCGGCGCGCTCGTCAATACGGTCTTCATCGATCACTTCCAGCACACCGCGCAGGCGCACTTCGCGATTCGCCGGTTGGAGCGGCGTTACGGCGCCGACGCCGTGCGGGCCGCGTATCAGGCGATCGACTCGGCGCCCCGCCCGGCCCACTGAACGCCCTGTGCTGCGGTGCTGCGCCGCACGAACGCTGCCGCCCCGTCGAGCGCGCGCCTCGCCTCGGGCACGAACGGCGAAAACAGTTGCCAGACGTGGGGCATCTTCGGCCAGACCTCGCAGGTGACGGCCACGCCCGCCTCTTGTGCCCTGAGGGCGGCACGTCGTGCGTCGTCGAGCAGCACCTCGGTACTGCCAACCTGGATCAAAAGCGGCGGCAAGCCGGCGAAGTCGGCATACAGCGGCGACATATACGGATGCCGCCTGTCCGCGTCACCCGCGTAGATCGCCGCAGCACGCCCGATGGCCGGGCCGTGGAACATCGGGTCGAGGCCGCTGTTCGTGCTCAGCGTGTCGCCGGTTGCCGCCAGGTCGGTCCACGGCGAAAACAGGACCGCTGCTGCGGGCAGCGGCTCGCCGCCGTCACGCAGCGCGACGAGCGTCGCGAGCGCCAGCCCGCCGCGAGCGCCAGCCCGCCGCCCGCTGAATCGCCGGCAATGACGATTGACGCCGCGGGCGTACCGGCTGCCAGCAAGCAGCGATAGGCTGCCAGGGCATCTTCAAGTGCGGCGGGAAAGCGATGCTCGGGTGCGAGGCGATAGTCGAGCGAGAAAGTCCGCGCGCCCGAGCGGACGGCCAGCGGAAACACGAGCGAGCGATGAGATTGCGGGGAGCAGAAGTAGTAGCCGCCGCCGTGAAGATAGAGGACGGTGGCCCTCGGGCCGGCGAGCCCCTTCGCTTCTCGCGGTTCGAGCCATTCGCCGCGCAGCGGGGCATCGCCCGGCGCGTAGCGCTCGATGAGACGCCACCCGGCAGGCACGCGCGGCCGCCATACGCGCTCTGCCGAATGGATGCGGGCCCGCTCCACGTCGACGTGCGGCCGGAACGTCTCGGGCCGGAATTGCCGTTCCAGCAACCAACAGGCGACGGCGCTCTGCCAGCTCATCGCGCGACTCCTTCGAGGGGACTCTCTCTTCGCATCGTACGCCGGCATTCCCGCGCCGAATGCGGCGCCGCTCACATGCATGCCTTGAGCCGTCCCCGTCCAGCAACGCCTCGGCAGGAGGCGTAGGGCGCCTCCCGTCCGAACGACTGACGTGCCTTGCGCGCCGTTAGTTGGCCGGCATCACCTGACCGCGGATTTCGCCCGAGGGGTTCTTTGCGGTATGCACGTTGAAATACCACTTGCCGCCCATCAGGTCCTGAACCTGCGGATCGGTCAGGGTCTGACTGCCCGTGATCGGACTCGCCAATGCGGTCTTGGCGATGGGGATCGTCGGCCCCGCGTTCTGACCGACCGGCGCCGGACCGTGGAAATGCGCAGCCGTAGCCGGTCCGGTCAGATCGTCGTAGGTGACGTTCCAGCTCAGCAATTTCGTCGAAGTGTCGAGCTTCGCCTGCAGCTCGCCATGGCCTTTGCTCGTATTCGGCGGGACCTCGCTCGAAGGCTGCAGGTTGGCCTTCAATGTCACCGTGTCGGCCAGCGCCGCGCCGGTAGCGAGGGCAGCGCACATCAAGACAGCCACGTTGAGCTTGCGGATTACACGCATCTTGTTCTCCTGTCGGTGGGTGCCGCTATTCGCGGCAGGCCTTCATGCCGCGTCGGGCGGCCGACAAGAATACTAGTGCAACTGGCCGACGCGCGCCGGCAGCCGAACGAAACGCTCAGTCAGCAGACCTTCCGATACATGACGTCGACCACGGTACCGGGTCCGATGTCGCTCCAGTCGTCGTTCGTATTGAACGTGCCTGCCGATGCGCCGGACGCCGCCTTGTACCGCGTATCGAGCGTGCGCCATTGCTTCTTGCCGCAATCGATCTGGTAGCGGGTCAGCGAGACGGCAACAGGGGCGGTGGCACCGGGCAGCATGGCCGCGGTCTTCCAGGTGGTCTTGGCGACGTATTCGATGTACCCGTCAGGCGTCGTCTTGACGCTGTCGTTGTCGACGGCGTAGGAGAGATCGCGCGCGCTCGTGAGGTAGTTCCATTGCGTTGCCTGTGCAAACGCGACGGCTCCGAAGGGCATGACGACAAACAGTAATCGACGGAGCAATTTCATTTTTGGTTCCTGGTAATCGAAATTGGCCCAACGACGTCGATCTTGTTGTTATTTTGGTGTACTTGTTTTTTTCTCTACGCCTTCTGCCACTCAGGCAGCGGCTCGATTCTAGCAGAGGAATGCCCCCGTCACTGCACGTTTGGCGTGAATTCCCGACATGTCACGCGAAATTGTCGTGCGTACTCGAACCGGGGGCGGGGGCCGCTACTGCGCAGCGGGCGCAACGGCGATGGCCGTTGTCGCGGTGGCCGTGGCAGAGGCGGGCGATGGCCGGCCAGCTGCGCCGACACCCGGCTCGAAGTCCTTTGCACGCGTGCTGACCTTTTGCGCGTACGCAAGCGAGCCGCCGTAGCTCTTCAATGCAACGGTCAAGTCGCCGCGGGCCGCCTGGAGGTAACCGTGCAGAATGGCCGACCCGGCTTCGATGTTCGCGGCCGGCTCCGTCAGATCGACACCCTTGACCAGCCGCTTGTGCGCGGACGGCACAACCTGCATCAGGCCGGTCGCCCCGTGGGCGCCGCGTGCGCTGGCTTTGAACCGCGATTCGATCGAGATGACGGCCAGCACCAGTTCCGGCGGCAGCGAGTATTTCGAAGCCGAGGAGAACACGGCCGACGCGATTTGTTCGGCCCGCGCACGGGCGAGCCCGAAACGGGCCGTCAGCATCGACGTAACGCGGCGCGCAGCGCTTGGTTCCGGCTGCGCCGCATCGACGGCCGAGGCACCGGACACCGTTGCTTCCGAGGAGGCCGACGCGACGGCAGGTGCCGCGCTTGCGGGGGCACGCGCCGCGTCCGGTACCTGCGCGCCGACAGGCACTGCAAGGCCGAGCGAAACGAGGAACACGCAGAAAAATCGGCTCATCGGAGCAAAAGTAGGACGAAACGTCGCGCATTATACCGGTTCGTCACACCCGATCTCGGCAAGCTCCGGCGGGCGCCCATGTCGATGTGCCGGGGGGACCGGCAGGCGATTCGAACGCGACGGGGCACTGTCCGGCGCGATAGGCGCATTGGCAGTTAGAATCCGCACGACGTGGCCTTTGCCGGACGAAACCGTTCGCCCTGGAGCGATGAGAGTGTGCCGGCTCGGGCGCCAACTCGAAAATGAGGACAACTGCGTGAACGACCTTTCAGCCTTCCCGATCACGGCCAAGTGGCCGGCCCAGCACCCCGAGCGAATTCAGCTTTATTCGCTGCCCACGCCGAACGGCGTCAAGGTTTCGATCATGCTCGAGGAGACGGGGCTGCCCTACGAGCCCCATCTCGTGCGCTTCGATACGAACGATCAGCTGTCGCCCGAATTTGTTTCGCTCAACCCCAACAACAAGATTCCCGCCATCATCGACCCGGCGGGGCCCGGCGGAAAACCGCTCGGCTTGTTCGAGTCGGGCGCGATCCTCATCTATCTCGCGGACAAGAGCGGGCAGCACCTGCCGCGCGACGAGGCGCGCCGCTATGAAACGATTCAGTGGGTGATGTTCCAGATGGGCGGCGTCGGGCCGATGTTCGGTCAGGTGGGTTTTTTCCACAAGTTCGCAGGCAAGGAATACGAGGACAAGCGGCCGCGCGACCGCTACGCCGCCGAATCACGGCGTCTCTTGTCCGTGCTCGAACAACGGCTGACCGGGCGGCAGTGGATCATGGGCGACGAGTACACGATCGCCGATATCGCCATCTTTCCGTGGGTGCGCAACCTCGTCGGCTTCTACGAAGCGGGGGAACTCGTCGGCTTCGGCGACTTCCCGCAGGTGCAGCGTGCGCTCGCTGCGTTCGTGGCACGGCCGGCCGTCGTCAAGGGTCTCGACATCCCGCACCGCGGCTGACACGGCACGGCGCGGATGGCGCTGCAGGAGCGCGCTACGGGCGCGGGTTGTTCCAGGCGCCCGGACTCGCTGCGTCGTAGAAGACGACTTGCGCGACGCCCGCCCGTTTCAGCGTGTCGACCGCATGCGTGCAGTAGTCCTGATTGTGGCGGTAGACCGAAACGGCGGCCCTCTTGGGCGGGTTCTGCGCAACGCGCTCCAGGATATGCCGGTCCTGACTCGCCATCTGCCAGCCGTAAACGGTGATCGAGTCGCCGAGGGCGCCGAGGATCTCTTCGTAGACGCTGCGCAGATACGGCGACTTCATGATCGCACCGAGCTTGTGTTCGGCGCGCCCCTCGCAAATGAACAGCGGCACGCCGCCGCCTGCACGCCAGCTTGCGACGATTGCGTCGAGCAGCGCGCTGCCGCCTTCCGCATTGATCTTGCGCTCTTCGAGCTCCGGGTTCAGCGCAAGTGCGATATTTCCGTGCGCGTAGCAAAAGATCGTCGGCGACTCGACGCCGTCGTACGGGCGCCGATAGAACGCCCAGTCACCGGCGAAAAGGCCGTGCCTGAATCCGTCTTTGAAGTGATAGCGCGAACCCAGCTCGTCATTGCCGAGCAAGGTGGCCCAGTAGACGAGCAGATCGTAGTTCAGCGAAACGACTGTCTTGAAGGCGCGCATGAACCGATAGATCGGGTACAAGGCGTGTAGCGCATTCTCATGGGCGATATGCGTGGCCTGGATCGTCCGCACGAGTGCGTCGCGCACCTCGACATGCGCCTCGTCGACCCGCGCCACTTCGATGCCGAGCGCATGATTCACGTGCTTCGCCTGCCAAAGGCGCCGCAGCACGAGCTCGAAATCCTCGGTGTCGAACGCGGCGAAGATCGCGCGCACGTCGGGCGTGAGATGACCGAGCAAGCCCGCTTGCTCGAACAGCCCGCCGTAACGGAACCCGGGGTGAACCGCGATGCTGCCGCCGTTGCCTACAAGAAGGGCATCGGTGAACCGCTCCTTGATCTCGTCCCACTGATAGATTTCATGCGGCATGGCTACGCCTCGTGGATGACGCTGCGTTGCACAGCCCGGCAGGCGGCCGAGCGCTGAGGCCGCGCCCCCTTAAGGCCGGCCATTCGTCAGACATTATAGGCAACGGGCCCGGAAGTTTGAGGTGCCTGGGCCTTCGGGAGCGGCCGCAATGCTGAACGGTTAGCGGCTAGCGTCCGCTCCAGACGACGTCCCCATCCACGGCATAAAGCCGGCAGCCGATATGGCCATTGCCGCATCGGACCAAAGCTTCGGTCATGGCATCGAGACCGGAGAACGTGCCCCACGCGCCGTCGGGTGCAATGGCAAACGCGCGCGGCCTGTCTGCCTTCAGGAAGCGCGCATAGGCCTGCCTGCCGCTCGCGTCCAGGTAGGGAACGGCGTTGACGGCAGTAAGCGGAGCGAAGTTTGTCCGCGGCGGTGCGGCTGCGTCGCGCGGCCACACGACCGTGTTGTCGACGGCATAGAGGCGACAGTACTGGGTGATTGCCCAGCAGCGGTCCGTTGCAGCCGCGGCTGCAGCGAAACCGCCGGATACCCATGTGCCGTTCGTGGCGCCGATCGCCAGCGCGCGCGGCAAAGGCGCCTTCAGAAACGTGCGGTAGATGTCTTGTTTCTGGCGTTCGGTCAGGAAAGGTACCGCATCGAGATCGTTGATGTCGGCATACGTGCTGCCCTGCGGCGCGCGGCCCGGCAAATATTCCGGATTCACCTCCTTGCCCGGCAAGCCGAGGCTTGCGAGAAAGGCGTCGGCTTTAGGCACCCAATGCGGCAACCCGGCCCCGGAGGCGGTCATCGCATGCGCGTCCTGCTGAAAGCGTCCGTAGTCCACGAGATCGGCTCGGCCGCCTGCCGCCGTGTATTGCCGCAACATGCCCTGCCAGGTCGCGGTCGGGAAGATCTGATCGTTGTCGCCGTAGAACCAGATCGAGCGCAGCCGTGTGCGCGCGCCGAGTTGCCCCGCACCCGCGACGAGACTCGCATCGGGCTGCCCACAGTCGGATTCCTTGACTCCGCCGGCGAAGTTCAGGAGTCCTCTCACATCCGGCGGGTTGAGCGAGCCGAACACGAGCGTATTCCAACCGCCCATGCTTTTACCGGCAACAACGATGCGTGAAGCATCGATGCCGGGCACTGTCTTGACATAGTCGAGCACGCGACGAATGTCGTTGGCGGCATCGAGACCGATCCCGATCACGTCGCACCCGTGCGCGCGCATGTGTCCTTCGGAGTGCGCGTAGCCGCGCATCATCGGCATGGCGACCGCATAGCCGCGCGAGAGAAAGTAATAGGGGATGAATTCGTCGGCGACGCGCGGTGCGTTGAGCGGGTCATGCGAAGCGCCGTGATTGACGAGCGCGAGCGGGAACGGGCCGCCGCGTCCCGGCATGAAGAGCGTGACCTCGAGACGCACGGGCGGCGATAGCTCCACCGGTACGCGCAAGACGCGCTCGTTCAAGGGGGCGGGTGGCTCGCCGCCGGCGGAAGGGGATGCCGGGGATGGCGTTGGGAAGAACAGCAGCGTCGAGAGGGCGATTGCGATGATCGCTCGAAAGGCAAAGCCTCGTTTCATTCCTGTGGGCGTGCACGGCTGTTGGACTCGAGACATTCTCAAGCTTTTCGCACGGTGCGTCAGCATGTGCGGACGGCTCGACGTGGTCCGGATCGCTGCGACGGCTGCTACGACCCATGCGCGCACAGCGTCGCCAGATTAGTCGCCACGACAATCGCCACGGCGTCGGGCTCGGCGATGCATCACATTGATTCTTAAACAGAAAACAACATAGAATCGCCGATTCTTGAAACAAAAATAGTCGCCACGAGAGCCGCCAAGCGCTGCGACAACGTACGAGTCAGGAGCCGCTCCGTATGCCGCTGCCAGAACGATGGCTTGGCAATTGCGCTTTGGCGCCACCGGAGAACCGATCATGAAAAAACTCACGGAAATCGCGTCATTGGCCTTGATGCTGGCAGCCTCGTCGGCATCGGCGATGGATTGCGCGAAGGCCGCCTCGACGCTCGACAAACGAATCTGCTCGGACCGAGAACTGAAGGCGGCCGACGCGACTATGTCGGCCGCCTATTTCAAGCTACTACAGAGCATCAAGGACCCCGAAATTCATGCAAGCCTGATCGAGAGCCAGCGGCGCTGGGTCAAGGCGCGCGAGCAGGACCTCGACGGCATGCCCGACTGGACCGACGAGCCGACGGACGACCATGCACAACGTGCGATCCTGCTCGAGACGATGCGTGCCCGCACACAAGACCTGTCCTCGCGTTCCGCAGGACTGCCTACCTTCGTGGCGACCGCACTGAAGCAGCGCGAATTGGCCCGCGGCTACTCAGGCGGACCGTACTCGGGGTACAGCAACACGTCGTGCTCGTTTATCGCCGACAAGGGCGACCATGATCACTGGACCTACAACTGCTTCGGCACGCGTGCGTACCAGAACGGCAATCGCGTGTGCGCCGAGACCAACGACTTCGCCAGCTATCGGAACGTGACAACACGAGCGGCAGCTGTCGTCGAAAACGGGCAACTGCGACAAGTCGCGGGCTATTCCGACGACACGGGCAAATGGGCAAAGTCTTCCGAGCCGACCGCCTCGGCAGAAACGGGCCGCAATCAATCGCGCAACATCGACCCCGACGCCCCGTTCGATAACGACGACGACAAAGGCTGGATGCGCGCGTGCCTGACCGACCCTTCGTTTCCGAGCGGCGGCAAGTTCGACACTCGGTGAGATGACCCGCAAGCAGACCGACGCCTCGATTCAGCCAGCACGACTGGTTGCCTGCGAGCGCGCTGCGGCTCGCGAAGCGCGCTCGCGGCATCCACTCAGTCGCCCGCGCGTGTCACAGATGATGCACGCACGTGGCGTCAATGATGTTCGTACAACCCGAGCGCCGCAGCGCGGCCCTCGACCGGACCCCCGGAGGCGCTTCCCGTTGGCTGGGTCGAGCCGTAGCCCGATGTATCGGCTTGCCTCGGCGATTCCGAGGACTTGATGCGTGCCTCGGCCTGCTGAATCGATCGGGGATAGTAGTTGTCCCTGCGGGCGGGGTTATAGCCGGCTTGCTCCATTTGGACAAGCTGCGCGCGAACTTGCGCTCGGGTCATACCCTCGCTTGATTGGCCTGCAAATGCAAGCGCGGGGACAGTCGCCACGGCGAGCGTGATGATTCGGATAACTAACTTCATGATCTGCACCTCCAATGAAGAGTGGCAGCATAAGAGAACGCCTCTTTTTGCTGTAGAGACAGCATGCGCCACTGAAGATGAAGGCAACCTTAAGTCTCGGCGCGGCATCGCCGCGTGTTTGCCGTGTTCGGCGCAGGAGCGCAGGGCGAGCCGAGCGAGATGTCGGTTCTTAAGGATTCGTTAAGCGTTGGTGCCTTATCGTCGCGACTATCACACTTGCAACCATTCCGACGACCATGAACAGGCTTGCCTTCCGACTCCGTTTCTGCGCCGTGCTGGGGCTCCTGCTTTCCCTGGCAGCCGCGCCTGCCTGCGCGGGCGAAATCAAAACCCTGATGAAAGACATGAAGCAAGCGATGCAGGGCGCCATGAATAGCCAGACGATTCCCGAAATGAACGGCTACGTGACCCGGCTCGAGTCGGATGTGCAACAGGCGAGCCGTCAGCCGTACCGCGACGATCAGGCGACGTACGACGAAGGCATGCGCACCTTGCGCGACGAATTGACCGAAGTCGACCGCGCCATTCAGGCTAACGACCTTGCGGCCGCCAAAGCGGCGCTGCGGCGCATCAACGGCACCAAGAAGCACTTTCACGATCTGCTCGGCTAAGCCGAGTCGGGCACACTCTCCAACGCGCCTGAAGGCCTTGTCATCATGAAGACCATTACCCGTTACCCTTTGTCGATCAGCCTGCTGCATTGGCTGCTGGCTATCGCGCTGATCGGCAACCTGATCGTCGGTTTGCTGCTCGATGACAACGAAGGCCTCATCGGCCTTCATAAGTCGATTGGCATTGCGATCCTCTTCCTTGTTGCGGTTCGCCTTGCGAATCGTCTTCGCATGCGACGTTCTTTGCCGCCCTCGGTCAATCGGGCCGGGACGATCAGCCATTTGGTAGAACGCAGCGTTCATGGGCTACTCTATGTGCTGATGTTCTCCATTCCGTTGCTTGGGTGGATGAAGACGAATGCGAGCGGACACGCGGCGAGTTGCTTCGGTCTCTTCACGCTGCCGACGCTCGTGCCCAAGGATCATGCGCTGTCGCACTGGCTCGGAGAATTGCACGCGCTGACGGCGTATGGGCTGGCAGCGCTGGTTGGCTTGCATGTGCTCGGCGCACTGGTTCATCGCTTCGCAAAGTCGCAGAACGTGCTGCCGCGGATTCTGCCCCTACCCTCGCGCGCGGCTCGGCAGCAGGTTGCTGCGAGGGCCGTCACTGAGCGGTGACATTGCTTGGCACTTTTGCCTGGATGAGGAAATCACATCGACATGAAGCTGTTGGCCATTTCGGGTAGCGCGCGCAGGGAGTCCACCAATACGGCGTTTCTCATGGCGATGAAGGATTTCTTGCCGAGAGGCGTCGAGCTGTCCGTCTTCGCCGGTTTGGACACGTTGCCGGTGTTTTCCCCCGACGCTGAGGGCGCCAACGTGCCGCCGGCGGTTGCGGCATTCTTGGCACTTGTATCAGGTGCCGATGGAATCGTCATCTCTAGCCCCGAATATGTCCGGGCGATTCCCGGCGGCCTCAAGAATGCAATCGATTGGATGGTGTCGCGCTTCGAGGTGATCGGCAAACCGATCGCCCTGGCCCATGCGTCTCATCGCGGCGATGACATGCTGGCCTCTCTGCGGCTGGTGCTCTCGACCATCAGCAGTGGATTCCAGGAAGCTATTTTTCTCCGCGTCCCGCTTGTCGGAAAATCTCCTGCGCAGGTTTTGCCCTTACTGCGCTCACCAGACTACGAGGGCGAGACATCACGGTTTCTGGCTGACTTTGCAGCCTGTATCACGTCGAGTCGCGAAGACGCGACAGGCGGTAAGTGAGCATTCATCTCGATTGGTCTACTGCGCGATGGCATCCAATTGTGGAACCCCGACCTTGAACCAGGCTTTCGCAATTTTCCCATCCACGATTTCGTAGATGGCGAGCACGTCGACCTCGCCCGGCCCGCCCGGGAACGTCCGCGTGACGCGCTCCTGATCGACGACAACGTTGCCGACCACCGCCCGATGGACCAGCCGGCCAAACAAATTGGTTTCCTCGAAGCGGGCAACGTGACGCGCTCTGATCTCGGCCGCACCGCGTGCTAGCAGGTTGGACGGAAATTCATAGTATTCGCAGTCATCCGCCCACCACTGCATAAATGCGTCGATATCACGCGCATTGTATGCATGGAGTTGCTGTTGCACGGGAAACGCGGGCGAACTGGGATCGAAGTCTTCGGCTGTCATTGCGCACTTGGCCATTTTCTGGAAAGGAGAGGCATCGCCCATTGTAATGTCTCATCGCCGAGGCCAAACGTAGGGAACCCGTCGAAAGACAATTGCCGCAAGCGTACAAAAACAAACGGCCCCGGCTCCCCATCCAAATCATCGATTTGAACGAGAAACCCGGGGCCGTCTTTAAATCAACGACGGACGATCCGTTCGGAGTCAGAACGGAATATCGTCATCCATATCGTCGAGTCCGCCGCCGGCCGGTGCGCTCGGACGGCTTGCACCGCCGCCACCGCCTGCACCGCCACGCCCGCCACCGCCCATCGAGCGACCGCCGCCGCGTTGTTCGGCCGGCTCGCGGCTATAGCCTTCGTCGCCATAGCCACCACCGCCACCGCCGCCGCCACCACCCGCACCGCCGCGCCCGCCCAGCATTTGCATCTGCTCAGCCACGATTTCGGTCGAATAACGGTCTTGGCCGTCCTGGCCTTGCCACTTGCGCGTACGCAGACGCCCTTCGATATAAACCGACGAACCCTTTTTCAGGTACTCGCCCACGATCTCGGCCAGACGGCCGAAGAACGCAACGCGGTGCCACTCCGTCGCTTCCTTGAACTCGCCGCTCGCCTTGTCCTTGTACCGGTCGGTCGTGGCCAGACGAATGTTCGCGATTGCGTCACCGCTCGGCATGTAGCGAATTTCGGGGTCTGCGCCGAGATTCCCGACGAGGATGACCTTGTTGACGGATGCCATGTGTTTCTCCAGTAAATTCCGTTTCGCGCGGATCGAGCCGCATCGCCCGGGCCAGCCATCCAGCCCCGCACCGCCGGTCCGCAAAACGCGCGCGCCGCTCAAGCCTTACGCGGCGCCTTCATGTTGGCGGCGATTATAAGCCAGCCCAGGACGAGCCCCGAACATGCAAAAAACACCGCGTCCTGCCCCGAAGTTTTCGCGAGCCAGCCGCCGATAATGCCGCCCGCCGCCAGCCCGATCGACTGCGTCGTGTTGTACACCCCCGCTGCCGCCCCCTTGCGCGCCCCCGGCGCCAACTTCGACACCAGCGAGGGCTGCGACGCCTCGAGAATGTTGAAGCCCAGGAAGTACACGAACAGGATGGCAGTGATGGAAAGAATCGTATGCGCAGCCGTGCCGAGCAACAATTGACCGATCAGGATAGCCAGGATGGCGCCAAGCAACACGGGCTTCATTTTTCCGCGCTTCTCGGCCACGATGATCGCAGGCACCATCATGACGAACGAGAGCCCCATCACCGGAAGATAAACCTTCCAATGGCTCGCCACGGGCAGCCCATCGGCTTCCAGCAGGCGCGGCACGATCAGGAACAACGCCGTCTGCGTCGCGTGCAGCACGAGCACACCGAAGTTCAAGCGCAGCAGCTCCACGTTATGCAGCACTTCGGAAAACGGCGCCGGCACGTGCACCGGCTTCGGCGCATCGGGCACCGCCCAGAGCACGACGCCTACGGCCACGATCGCCAGGGCCCCGACCACCGAAAAGAGGCCGCTCATCCCGACCCACTGAAACAGGATCGGCGCGCCGACGATCGCAACGGCAAACGAGACGCCGATGCTGCCGCCCACCATCGCCATCGCCTTGGTGCGGTGCGCTTCGTCCGTCAAGTCGGCGATAAACGCAATCACGGCCGAAGAGACGGCGCCCATCCCCTGAATGACGCGTCCGACGATGATCCACGTCATATCGTGCGCGCCCGCGGCCACGAAGCTGCCGAGCGCAAATATCAAAAGGCCTGCCGCAATCACGGGCTTGCGTCCGAGCTTGTCCGACGCCCACCCGTAAAAGATATAAAGCAGCGACTGCGTCACGCCGTACGCGCCGAGCGCGATACCGACGAGGCTCACGTTATCGCCCCCGGGTATCGTCTTCGCGTACACCGAAAACACCGGCATGATCATGAACAGACCGAGCATGCGCAGCGCGAAAATGCCGGCGAGCGAAACCGTAGCGCGCAACTCGGGCGCACTCATTCGGGAAGAGGTGGCGGAAGGATTGGACATCGGGAGTGGGCAGGATGCAAAGCCAAGGGGCCGAGCCAGGAACAGGCGGGCACACACCAAGCAACACCGGGCGAGCCTTCAGCGACGTCGTTCACGCCTGCCGCGCGCTGTAAGGACGCCGTAACGGCGGTCTGGAAAAGTCGTTATAGTAGCAGGTTTGGCCCCCTTCTCCCGCCAGGTTCATGGAACAGATTCGTATCCGTGGGGCACGCACCCACAACCTGAAAAACGTCAATCTCGATCTGCCGCGCCATCAATTGATCGTGATCACGGGCCTGTCGGGCTCGGGCAAGTCGTCGCTCGCGTTCGACACCCTTTACGCGGAAGGTCAGCGCCGCTACGTCGAAAGCCTCTCGGCCTACGCGCGCCAGTTCCTGCAACTGATGGAGAAGCCCGACGTCGACCTGATCGAGGGGCTGTCGCCGGCTATTTCGATCGAGCAAAAGGCCACTTCGCACAACCCGCGCTCCACCGTGGGCACGGTCACCGAAATCCACGATTACCTGCGTCTGCTCTACGCGCGGGTCGGCACGCCCTACTGCCCCGACCACAACATCGCGCTCGAAGCCCAAAGCGTCTCGCAGATGGTCGATACGGTGCTCGCGCTGCCCGAGGACACGAAACTGATGATCCTCGCGCCCGTGGTCGCGAACCGCAAAGGCGAGCACGCCGAGTTGTTCGAGCAAATGCAGGCACAAGGCTTCATCCGGTTCCGCATCCGCTCTGGCGGCGGCGCCGCCAACGAGGGTGAGGCCGGCATTTACGACGTCGACTCGCTGCCGAAGCTCAAAAAGAACGACAAGCACACGATCGAGGTCGTCGTAGACCGCCTCAAAGTGCGCGCCGACATCAAGCAACGCCTCGCCGAATCGTTCGAAACGGCCCTGCGCCTCGCCGACGGGCGCGCGATCGCACTCGAAATGGATTCCAATCACGAGCACCTGTTCAGTTCGAAGTTCGCGTGCCCCGTTTGCTCGTACTCGCTCGCCGAGCTCGAACCGCGCCTGTTCTCGTTCAACAATCCGATGGGGGCATGCCCCGACTGCGACGGCCTCGGCACGATCACGTTCTTCGACCCGAAGCGCGTCGTCGCGCATCCGTCGATTTCGCTCGCAGCGGGTGCAGTGAAGGGCTGGGACCGACGCAACCAGTTCTACTTCCAGATGCTGCAGAGCCTCGCGGCGTACTACGACTTCGATATCGACACGCCGTTCGAGGATCTGCCCGAGAAGGTCCGCAAGCTGATCCTGTTCGGCTCCGGCAAGGAGACGATCCCGTTCTCGTATATCAACGAGCGCGGCCGCACGACGGTGCGCGAGCACGTGTTCGAAGGGATCATCCCGAACCTCGAGCGCCGCTACCGCGAAACCGATTCGGCCGCCGTGCGCGAAGAGCTCGCAAAATATCAGAACAATCAGCCCTGCCCCGCCTGCGACGGCTCGCGCCTGCGCCGCGAAGCGCGCTTCGTGCGCCTCGGCACAGACGGCGAAGCGCGTGCGATCTATGAAATCAGCAGCTGGCCGCTGCGCGACGCGCTCGGCTATTTCCAGACCCTGCATCTCGAAGGCGCAAAACGCGAAATCGGCGACAAGGTCGTCAAGGAAATCGTCGCGCGGCTCATGTTTCTGAACAATGTGGGGCTCGATTACCTCTCCCTCGAACGCAGTGCCGACACGCTGTCGGGCGGCGAAGCGCAGCGCATCCGGCTCGCATCGCAGATCGGCTC
>CBJMQH010000028.1:0-18213 GCA_966431825.1 uncultured Trinickia sp. | reverse complement strand
GGGGCTGCCGAACAGCGGCACGCCCTGGAAAAACACGACCCCGTTGTGCGCCACGCCTTCGTCTTCGCCCGTGTCGAAATCGAACCGGCTAGCGCGGATATACCAGGCCGGGTTCGACTGACACTGGCATGTGGTGTAGGTCGCGTCGTAGAGGCGCGCGCGCTCGCCGTCGAACAGCACGGCGCGGCTGCCGCTGCCCGAGCCGCCCGTCACGTTGAAGTGGTACTTCGGCTGCGGCATCGTGCCCTGCGTCGACTCCACCTGCAGGTGCGCCTCGGGGCCGGCGAACAGCACGCCGTTATTGATGACGCGCACGTTGCCGTATGCATCGACGACGTCCGTGTCCTGGTCGTAATGCATCGCATCGGCCTTGAGTACCGACGTATTGCGGCGGACTTCGGCCGAGCCCTTCGCGGCAATGTCCTGATCGGCCGTGCCGTTCGTCTGATCGCCGAGCACGAACGTCGAAGCCGCGCTGCCCGGCGGCAACGGGTGCTCCTCGAGCTGCGGCGAGATGCGCAGGCCCCACGGTGCATCGAGGCGCTGCGGGGTCGCGGGCTCGCCTGCCAGCTGGGCGTGGACGATGCTCGGCACGAAGCCCGGCACGGCGACCATCGCCGCGACGAGCCGCCTCATGCGAGGTGCGGCCCCGCCGGTAAAAATCGTTGGAAGTAGCTGTCTAGGCGGCATTGTCGATTCGAGGATCGGCCCGGCAGGCAGCCACGGCGGTCGCACGCCACACACCGCCTCGCGAAACAGACGGCGGTCACACCGTGCATCCGGTGAACGCGCCGCACGAGATGACGGGCGGTCGGACGGAACCGTGCGAAGGCCGACACGGGGCGCAACAGAAAAAGTCGTCGGGTATTATATGGCAAGACGTTTTACCCCCCGCCTTTATGATTACCACGCCCCAAGCCGATCCCCGCCTCGAAGCCCTGACCCTCTGGCTTCACACCCACGCCGCCGAACACGGGCTCGACGTCGCCACGCTACGCGTGGCCTCGGCCGATGCGAGCGCGCGCCGCTATTTCCGGCTCGCCGCGAGCGGCCCGCACGGCGCCTCGCTGATCGCCGTCGACGCCCCGCCGCCCGAAAAATGCCGCGAGTTCGCGCAGATCGCCGCCCTGCTCTCAGGCGCCGGCGTCCATGCACCGCGTGTGCTGGCGAGCGACCTCGAGCAAGGTTTCATGCTCGTGACCGACCTCGGCGACGCGCAGTACATCACCGCGCTCGGGGCGGCCGAGCCGCTGCGCGCACGCGCGCTCATGCGCGATGCGCTCGATACGCTGGTCCGGTGGCAGCGCACGTCGCAGGAAGGCGTGCTGCCCGCCTTCGACGAGGCGTTTCTGCGCCGCGAGCTCGAACTGATGCCCGAGTGGTACATCGGCCGCCATCTCGGCCACGAAATCGACGAGAAGACGCGCATGGTCCTCGATCGGACGTGGGCGCTCCTGATCGCCAGCGCACGGGCCCAGCCGCAGGTCTTCATGCTGCGCGACTTCATGCCGCGCAACCTGATGGTCTGCGAGCCGAACCCCGGCGTGCTCGACTTCCAGGACGCCGTCTACGGCCCGATCACCTACGACGTCGTCTCGTTGCTGCGCGACGCGTTCATCAGCTGGGATGAAGAATTCGAGCTCGACTGCTTCGCCTACTACTGGGAGCGCGCGAAAAAAGCGGGGCTTCCTGTCGACGCCGACTTCGGCGAGTTCTACCGCCAGCTCGAATGGATGGGGCTGCAGCGCCACATCAAGGTGCTTGGCCTCTTCGCGCGCCTCTATCATCGTGACGGGAAATCACGCTATCTGGCCGATCTGCCGCGCTTCGTCGGCTACGCCCGCAAGGTCAGCGAGCGTTACCGGCCACTCGCGCCGTTCGCCAAACTGCTCGATGACCTCGAAGGCCGTGCGGCCGCGGTCGGCTACACGTTCTGAGCGGTGCGATCGATGAACCCGGGACTGAAGACCGCGATGATTTTCGCCGCCGGCCGCGGCGAACGGATGCGCCCGCTCACCGACACGTGCCCCAAGCCGCTGCTCGAAGCCGGCGGCAAGCCGCTGATCGTCTGGCAGATCGAAGCGCTGGCGCGCGCCGGCATCGACCGGATCGTAATCAATCACGCCTGGCTCGGCGAGCGCATCGAAGCGGTGCTCGGCAACGGCGAACGTTACGGCGTGCAGATCCGCTACTCGGCCGAGGGCACCGCGCTCGAGACGGCGGGCGGCATCGCAAAGGCCCTGCCGCTCATCGAGCAAGGCGGGGCGCAAGAGGTCTTTCTCGGTGTGGCGGGCGACGTCTACTGCGAGTTCGACTATGCCGCGTTGCGCGAGGCCCATGCACGGCTTTCGGCGATGGACGAACCCGGCATGCACCTCGTGATGGTGCCGAATCCGCCGTTTCATCCGCACGGCGACTTCGCGCTCGATGCGCACCGGCTCTCGCTCGACGGTCAAATGCGCTACACATTCGGCAGCATCGGTCTTTACGACACGCGTATGTTCCGCGCGCTGCCGCACGGCGAAAAGCGTGCGCTCACGCCGTTCTATCGCGAGACGATCTCGGCCGGGCGCGCGAGCGGCGAACTGTACGGCGGGCGCTGGGAAAACGTCGGCACCCCCGAGCAATTGCGTGCGCTCGACGAGGAGTTGTCGGTCAAGTAGCCGCCCGGCCGTCTATCCCTTCTTCCGCGGCCTCGCGTGCAACAGCGCGTTGCTGCAACGCCCACATCTGGGCGAACGCCCCGCCCGCGGCGAGCAGTTGCGCGTGCGTGCCGCGCTCGACGATACGTCCCCGCTCCATCACAATGATCTGCTGCGCGTGAACGACTGTCGACAGACGGTGCGCAATGACGAGCGTCGTGCGTCCGCGTGCGATCTGATCGAGTTCAGCCTGAATGGCGCGCTCCGAACGCGAATCGAGCGCCGAAGTCGCTTCATCGAAGACGAGGATCGGCGGGTTCTTGAGCAGCGTGCGCGCGATGGCGACACGTTGTTTTTCGCCCCCCGATAGCTTCAGGCCGCGCTCGCCCACGGGCGTGTCGTAGCCTTTGGGCAATCCTTCGATAAACGTATGAATATGCGCGGCGCGCGCTGCCGCGATCACTTCGTCGCGCGTGGCCGACGGGCACCCGTAAGCGATGTTGTAGTAGATCGTATCGTTAAAGAGCACCGTATCCTGCGGCACGATGCCGATCGAGGCGCGCAGCGAGTCCTGCGTGACCTCGCGAATGTCCTGGCCGTCGATCGTGATCGCGCCGCCCGTCGTCCGATCGAGATCGTAAAAGCGAAACAGCAACCGTGCGAGCGTCGATTTCCCGGCACCGCTCGCGCCTACGACCGCCGTCGTCGTCCCCGCCTCGATCGTGAAGCTCACATCGTCGAGAATGCGCCGCTCGACGTCGTAGCCAAAGGTCACATGCGCGAAGCGCACTTGCCCGCCGTGCACGGTGAGCGCCGGGGCACCGGATGCGTCGGGCACCTCGCGCTCGGCATCGAGCAGCGTGAACATGCGGTCCATGTCGGTGAGGCTCTGCTTGAGCTCACGGTAGACGACGCCGAGAAAGTTCAGCGGAATATAGAGCTGCAACATGAACGTGTTGATCAGCACCAGGTCGCCGAGCGTGAGGTGGCCGGCCATCACCCCTTGCGTTGCACGCCAGAGGATGAAGACGAGACCGGTGCCGATGATCGTTTGCTGTCCGAAGTTCAGGAACGACAGCGACTTCTGTGCGGTGACGGCCGCCGCGCGGAAGCGCCGCAAGTTTTCGTCGTAGCGCTGCGCCTCCCACTCCTCGTTGCCGAAGTACTTCACCGTCTCGTAGTTGAGCAGCGAATCGATCGCGCGCGAGTTCGCGTGCGAATCGAGTTCGTTCATGGTGCGGCGAAAGTGCGTGCGCCACTCCGTCACCTTGACCGTGAATACGATGTACGCGGCGAGCGCACCCAGCGCCACGAGTGCGTAGTACGCCTCGTACTTGACGACGAAAAAGCCCAGCACGAGCCCGACTTCGACGAGCGTCGGCAGGATGCTGTAGAGCGAGTAGGAAATCAGCTGCGAGATGCCGCGCGTTCCGCGTTCGATGTCGCGCGACATGCCGCCTGTCTGGCGCTCGAGGTGAAAGCGCAGCGAGAGCGCGTGCAGGTGCCGGAAGACCTTCAGCGCAAGCTCGCGAACGGTGCCCTCGGTGACCTTCGCGAACAGGATCTCGCGCAGCTCCGTGAAGAGCGAGGTCGACAGGCGCACGAGCGCGTAGGCGATCACGAGCAGCCCGATACCGCCCGCGAGCACGATACCCGGGTCGTGCTCGGCGCGGGCCAGCGCGCTCAGATGCTGCACGCCGGCGAGACTGTCGACGATGCGCTTCATGACGATCGGCACGCCTAAATTGGCGAGCTTGGCGCCGATCAGGCACGCGAGCGCGAGCGCGATGCGCGCCTTGTAGGGCGCGAGGTAAGGCAACAGAGAGCGGATCGTCTGCCAGTCCCGACGCGGTGCGTTCGAGATCGGTGCAGGTTCCGTCGAGGCTCGTGAGCGGCGCATGGGATAGGGAGGTTACAATTTCGACGCCCGAGTATTGTCGCAGAAGCGCTCGCGCTCCGTCGCCCGCCTTGCGCCTTGCACGTGCCGCCCTCGTGACGCGTTCGCCACGCTTACGCGCGTTTATTCGCGATCCTTACGTTTCAAACGGTGTCCCTATGACCTTGAATCCCGCTACGCTTCCGCAGAAGTCCTGCGCGCTGCGCGTCATGCCGCAGCCCTCCGATGCCAACGTCCATGGCGACGTGTTCGGCGGGTGGATCATGGCGCAGGTCGACATCGCAGGATCGATTCCCGCGAGCCGTCGCGCCAACGGCCGCGTCGCGACCGTGGCGGTGAATTCCTTCGTATTCAAGGAGCCCGTGTTCGTCGGTGATCTGCTCAGCTTCTATGCCGATATCGAGAAGACGGGCAAGACCTCGATCACCGTTTCCGTCGAAGTCTACGCGCAGCGCATGAGCCTCACCGAGGAAGTCGTCAAGGTGACCGAAGCAACGCTGACCTATGTCGCGACCGACCATAACCGCCGCCCGCGACAGTTGCCCGACATCGCGGCCTGAGCCAGGCTGCCGCGCGGCCGCTTCAAGCGTGCGCGCGCGGTGCCTGTAGCAGGTCGGGAATTGCCTCGTGCGGCATCGGCCGCGCGAAGTAGTAGCCCTGCATTTCCCTGCACGCGCGCGCTTTCAAGAAGTCGCGCTGCGCCGCCGTCTCGACGCCCTCGGCGATCACCTGCAACTGCAACGAGTGCGCGAGCGCGATGATGGCCGACGTGATCGTCTCGTCGTCGTTTGACGCGCCAATGTCCGACACGAACGAGCGATCGATCTTGAGCCGGTCGACCGGAAAGCGCTTCAGATAGCTCAGGCTCGAATAGCCGGTCCCGAAATCGTCGATCGCGAGACCGATACCGAGCGCGTGCAGTTCGTTCAGCATGATCACGGCCTCTTCCGCGTTGCGCATGATCGTGCTTTCGGTCAGCTCCAGTTCCAGATACTGCGGTTCGAGCCCCGTTTCCTCGAGAATCGACATGACGAGCTTCGCGATGTCGCGCTGCTGAAACTGGCGTGCCGACAGATTGACCGACACGCGGGCCGGCGGCAGTCCTTCGTCCTGCCAAGCTTTGTTCTGACGACACGCTTCGCGCAGCACCCACTCCGACAGCGGTCCGATCAGCCCGCTTTCCTCGGCGACGGGAATGAATGCGGACGGCGGCACGAGCCCCACCTCGGGATCAAGCCAGCGCACGAGCGCTTCCATGCCGACGATCTTGCCCGTGTGAATGTCGATCTGCGGCTGGTAGTGGAGCAGAAACTCGCCGTCGCGCAGGGCGCGCCGCAGGCGGCGCTCCAGGTTCAGGCGCGTGCCGACGCTCGTGTTCATTTCGGGCTGATAGAACTGGAACGTGTTGCGCCCCATGTCCTTGGCACGGTACATCGCCAAGTCGGCCTTCTTGAGCAGCGTCTCGACGTCTTCGCCGTCCTGCGGCGCGAGGCTCGCGCCCATGCTGCAGCCCACGTACAGTTCGGTGCCGTCGAGCATGACGGGCTCGGAAATCGTCGCGCGCACGCGTTCCATCCATGCGATCAGCGCCGCCTCGTCGGTGGTGCCGGTCAGCACGATCACGAACTCGTCGCCGCCGTGGCGCGCCACCGTGTCGCCGGCCCTCGCGGTGCGCGCAAGCCGCTCGGCCACGACCGCAAGCAGACGGTCGCCGACGCTGTGGCCCAAGCTGTCGTTGACGTTCTTGAACCCGTCGAGGTCGATGAAGACGACGGCCAGTGCGGTGCGGCGGACGAGCGCCTGCTGCAACCGTTCGCGCAGAAGATTGCGGTTGGGCAGACGCGTGAGGCTATCGTAGTTCGCCTGATATTCGAGCTGTTCCTGGTAGCGGATCAGATCGGTCACGTCGTTGATCACCCCGATATGGTGCGACGTCTTCCCATCGGGATCGGGGACCGGCGCAACGAACAGCTGATTCCAGAAGAGCGCGCCGTCCTTGCGGTAGTTGCGCAGCACGGCGCTCACTTCGCGGTTCGCCGCGAGCCCCTCGCGAATCGCCGCCAGGCCCTCCTGATCGCGGTCGTCACGCTGCAGGAAACGGCAGTCCTCGCCGATGACCTCGGCCGGGTCGTAGCCCGTGATGCGCTTGAACGCGGGGTTCGCATACTCGATACGGTGGCCGTGCTCGGCAGCACCCGTGATCAGGATCGCATTGACGCTCGCGTCGAGCGCGCGGCTCTGCAGACGCAGTGCGAGATCCGAGCGCTTGCGCTCGGTAATGTCGGTGTACGAACCGAGCACGCCGATGACGGCGCCCTCTCCGTTCGTGAACGGGATCTTGTTCGTGATCGCCGCGCGATGCGATCCGTCGATCAGCACCTCGATCTCGTGGTTCATCTTCGGCACGCCCGTCTCGATGACTTCGCGGTCTTCGCGCCGCAGCGTGTCGGCCAGCGCCTTCCAGGGCAAATCGTCATCGGTCTTTCCGATGACCTGCTCCGGGTAAGCGAGGCCCGCATCGCGCGCGAATGCCGCGTTGCAACCGAGATAGCGCGATTCGCGGTCCTTCCAGAAGATGCGCTGCGGGATGTTGTCGATAACGGTCTCGAGCATCTGATTCGAGCGCTGCGCCTCGGCCTCGGCCTTGATCTGATCGGTCACATCGTCGGCGAGCACGAACGTCGCGGGCCGCCCCATGAACGTCAGACCGTGGATCGAGATGTCGGCCGAGACGCGCGTGCCGTCGCGCCGCAAGTGGCGCCAGACGCCGGCGGCCACGCGTCCGCGGCGCGGCGTCGCATGGCTGCGCGTGAGATACGATTCGAGCCGCTGCACCTCATCGGGCGCGTGCAGCTCGCGGATCGTCATTGCGAAGAAGTCGGTCTCGCTGTAGCCGTACTGTTCGACGGCGGCCGCGTTCACCGCAAGAAAGTGCAGCGTCTCGCGATCGAAGATCCACATCGGCACGGGATGTGCGTCGAACAGCTCCCGAAAGCGCTCATCGCTGCGCCGCATCGCCCGTGCGACACGGATCTTCGCCCGCGCTGCGCTTTCGCGCACCCCGAACGTATAGATCAGCATGCCGCATCCCGCCACCATCGTGACGATCAGAAGCCAGGTGGACAGGCGGCGCGCGCGCGCCGATGCCGCGAGCGACGCATCGAGTGCCAGATCCTCCCGCTGGCGCAGCTTGGCGAGCGACGCGTCGACGCTGCCGAGCGCCGCGCCGAGCGCGGTATAGGCCGCCGCAGCCCAGGCGCGTTCACGCACGCCATCCGCCGTCGCGGCCGCCGATGCCGCGCGCACCAGCGCCTCGTGCGTGCCGACTTCAACCGTTTGGGCATCCGCAAACAGCGCATCGAGCTGCTCGCGCATCGTCGCATCGCCGGCCAGTTCCCCGCGCAGGGCGTTCTTGATGCCCGTGAGACGTGCGCGCTGCACCGCGTCGAACGTGGCGGTCACGACCGCGCCCTGCGATTCGAAGCGGCTCAGCGCGGCCAACCCGTCGCCGAGCGTCGCGCGGTAGGCGTCGATATCGCGCTTGATGCTCATCGAGCGCAGCGTGTGCGCCTCGGTATCGCGCTCGCTGCAAATCTGCGCGTAAGCGACGAACGCGTTCGCGCCAACCGCAGCGACGACGACCGACAAATTGATCAGCAGCCGCTTCGAAAAAAGAGAGGTCATGGATTACGAACGCCGTTCGTCTGGGGGAGCCGCGCGCCATATCGTTATCTGCCGCCTCCGGACGCTTTTGGAACAGGCGTGATGGAGCGCGGCTCTTTGCGGGCCAACCTATGGATAACGGCAGCCGCCCCGAAAGCTTGAGGGCAGGGTCGGAATTTTTTCGACGCTCGCTCGCCGCGTAGGCCATGACCTCGCGCCGAGGCGTCGCTACGCACCTTCGGGGCGTGAACCCCAAAAGATCGGCATCCTTACAATCTGTCAGACAAGGAGTCCGAACTCCCGCATGGCGGGCAGAAAATCGTGGTTGCCTTCCGGCTTGCGCGAAAGCTTGGCGAGCACATAGCGCTTGAACGGGTCGAGCTGCGCCCAGCGCGCGGGTGCCGGTGCCGGCACCCCGGCGATCTCGCTCTGATGAATCACGCCTGCCGGCACCGCATCGGCGTTGCGCCAGGCGGGTGCCGGTTCCGGCGTGAACCATTCGGGCTCGACGTTCGCGTGCGTGCGCATCATTTCGAACAATGCGTGATCGAAGTTCGGCTCGATCGCCGTATCGTCGTCGGTTACCGGAAAACGCGCCAGCAAGACACGGTCGGGATGCGGCAGCATCTGCCACTGCGCGAGCGAAATTCGCAGGCCGAAGCGATCGAGATTGAAGCGCACTGACATCGGCATGTAGGTCAAATTCTCGGAAGAGACTCGTTCGAAATCGAACATGAGCGGCGTTTCGTGCAATCCCATGAGTGTCCCTCTCGTGCGCCAAGGCGCCTCGTGCGTCCAACGCGCCACGCGTCGCGTCCGCTTGAGGTATTTTAGAACCTTATCCGGCATACGAACGTCGCCGGGCCGACCCGCACGATCCCGCACGGGCGGTCAGCGCTTCGCCACACGTCCCGCCGCACGCAGCCCGCCCGAGGAGTCCGCTTGGAACACCCGTCGAAACAGCAGCCGCAACCCCTGCCCAACGACCCGCCTCGCCGTGACGTCGCCGTCAATGCTGAGGAAGCCGAACAACCCGGCATCGTAGAGCAAGAAGTGCGCCGTCAGCGCGGCGGTGCATCCGAAGTCGCGGTGGACCGCATCGGTCAGGAGTGGCCTGTCGCGCTGGTCTTCAACGGCATCTCGCATGCGGTCATGATGTGCACCCCGCGCGATCTCGACGCGTTCGCGGTCGGCTTTTCGCTGTCCGAGGGCATCATCGATCGCAGCAGCGACATCCACGATATCGAGGTGCATCTGCATGCCGAAGGCGCTATACCGTTCGCTCAGGTCGAGCTGACCGTGGTGCAGCAAGCGTTCGTTGCACTGAAGGACAAGCGGCGCGCACTCGCAGGGCGCACGGGCTGCGGCGTCTGCGGCATCGAGAGCATCGACGCGCTCGACCTCACTCCCGAGCGCGTACCGGATACCGGCTTTCTCACGCGCCTTGCGCCCGACGCGATTGCGCGCGCAGCCGGCGAGCTGCCCGCCCATCAGGCGCTGACGCGGCTCACGGGCGGTCTCCACGCAGCGGCATGGTGCGATGCGAACGGGCAGATCCAGCTCGCCTTCGAAGATGTCGGCCGCCACAATGCGCTCGACAAGCTGATCGGCTCGCTCGTCCTTGCGCGCCGCGATACGACGGGCGGCTTCGTATTCATGTCGAGCCGCGCGAGCTATGAGCTCGTGCGCAAGGCCGCGCGTGTCGGCATACCGATGCTCGCGACCATTTCGGCGCCGTCGTCGCTCGCCATTGCGATCGCGCGGCAGGCGGGCATTCGCCTCGTCAGTTTCTGCCGTGAATCGAGCTACGTCGATTACGGCACGGCCTGACCGCTTGCCTCCTTCGGAGCCGCGCCGCCCGCGACGCGCCGCGGATCAATCGAACTGCCGAAAGTCGGGCTTGCGCTTCTGAAAGAACGCCGTCATCGCCTCGCGCGCTTCGGGCGCGAGCAGCATCTTGCCGAAATGCACGACCTCGTCCTTCATCCGCTCGGCGCACGCCTCTGCGCTCGCCCGTTTCATCAGCGCCTTCGTCACGCGCAGCGACGACGCCGGCAGCGCCGCGAGCTTCGCCGCTTGAGCGTAAGCAAACGCCTCTACCTCAGCGGCCGGCAGCAGGCGGTTGACGATGCCCATCCGGTGCGCCTCGTGCGCATCGAATGCCTCGCCGAGCAGCAGCTTTTCGGCCGCGAGCGCGTAACCGGCGACACGCGGCAGCAAGAGGCTGGACGCCGCCTCGGGACAGAGCCCCAATTGCGTGAACGGCAGCGAAAAAACAGCGGAATCGGCCGCATAAACGATGTCGCAATGGAGCAGCAACGTCGTGCCGATACCCACGGCAACGCCGTTCACTGCAGCCACGATCGGCTTGCTCGCACCGCTGATTCGGCGCAGGAACTGCAATACGGGGGCATCGTCGCGCGTGGGCGGGGACTTCATGAAATCTTCGAGGTCGTTGCCCGCACTGAACGCGCCTGCCGCGCCGCGCACGAAGATTGCGCGCACGCGAGCATCGCTGTCAGCCTAGGCCAGCGCATCGGCCATCGTCTTGTACATCGCTGCCGTGATTGCGTTCTTCTTGCTCGCACGGTTGAGCGTGATCGTCATGACGCCGTCGTCGGCGCGCTCGATCAGAATGTCCGTCGTCATCTACCGCTCCTCACGAATAAAAAACGGCTCGCACACCCGAGGGCAGCTCGACACGCGAGCCCCCAACGATGCGCGAACCGTCGATTGCGTCAGCGCGGCGCGGCGAGCCGCCGGGCCACGTCGGGGCATATCACAGCCGCTCGATGATGCCCGCGGCCCCCATGCCGGTGCCCACGCACATCGTCACCATGCCGTACTTCAGGTTGCGACGGCGCAGCGCATGTACGACGGTCGCTGCACGAATCGCGCCCGTTGCACCGAGCGGGTGCCCGAGCGCGATCGCGCCGCCCATCGGATTGACCTTGGACGGGTCGAGGCCGAGGTCGCGGATCACGGCGAGCGACTGCGCCGCAAACGCTTCGTTCAGTTCGAACCAGTCGATGTCGTCCTGCTTCAGGCCGGCCGCCTTCAGCGCCGCGGGAATCGCCTCTTTCGGGCCGATGCCCATCACCTCGGGCGGCACACCGCGCACCGCGAAGCTGACGAAACGCGCGAGCGGCGTCAGGTCGAACTGCTTCAGCACTTTTTCGGAAACCACGATCAGCGCGCCCGCGCCGTCGGACGTCTGCGAGCTGTTGCCGGCCGTGACGGAGCCCTTGTTGGCGAACACGGGGCGCAGCTTCGCGAGCCCTTCGATCGACGTGTCGGCACGCGGGCCTTCGTCGAGCGCGACCTCACGCCGCGAGACCTTGATTTCGCCGGTTGCGAGATCGGGGAAACGCGAGATGATCGTGACGGGCGCGATCTCGTCGTTGAATTCGCCGGCCTGCTGTGCGGCCAACGCCTTTTGATGCGACTCGTAAGCGAAGCGGTCCTGGTCCTCGCGGCTTACCTTCCAGCGTTCGGCCACGCGTTCAGCCGTGAGGCCCATGCCGTAAGCAATGCCGAAGTTCTCGTCGCGCTCGAAGATCGCGGGCGGCATCGACGGCGAGTTGCCCATCATCGGGACCATGCTCATCGATTCGCCGCCGCCTGCGATCATGGCGTCGGATTCGCCGACGCGGATGCGGTCCGCGGCCATCGCCAGCGCCGTCACGCCCGACGCGCAGAACCGATTGACGGTCACGCCGCCCACCGACTGCGGCAGACCGGCGACGAGCGCGCTGATAAGCGCCACATTCAGCCCCTGCTCGGCTTCGGGGATCGCGCAGCCGACGATCGCGTCCTCGATCACCTTCGTGTCGAGCCCCGGCACTTGCGCCACGGCAGCCTTGATCGCGGTGACGAGCAGCTCGTCGGGGCGCGTGTTCTTGAACATACCGCGCGGCGCCTTGCCGATGGGCGTGCGGCTCGCGGCGACGATGTATGCGTCTTGCAATTGTTTGCTCATTTGCAGCTCCCGTTCAGTTGCGCACCGGCTTGCCGGTCTGCAGCATGCCCATGATCCGTTCCTGCGTCTTTTGCGTGCCGAGCAGGTCGACGAATGCTCGGCGCTCGAGCGTAAGCAGCCATTCTTCGTCGACGAGGCTCCCGGCCTCGACCTCTCCGCCGCAGACGACTTCCGCGATGCGCGAGGCGATCAGGAAATCGTGTGCGCTGATGAAGTTGCCATCGCGCATGTTGACGAGCTGTGCCTTGATCGTCGCGATCGCCGAACGTCCCGCGACCGGGATTTGCGACGCCCGCAGCGGCGGGCGATAGCCGCTTGCGGCCAGCGCGCGCGCTTCCTTCTTCGCCGTGTCGAGCAATTCGAAGACATTGAAGACGATCGTGTCCGACGGCTTGAGGTAACCCATCGATCGCGCCTCCAGTGCCGAGCCCGACACCTTCGCCATCGCGGCCGCCTCGAAGGGCTTCGTCACGAACTTCAGGAGCTCGCCGCCCGGCGCGCCGATTGCCGCTGCGCCTTCGGCCGCACGCAGCGCGGCCTCCTTCAGGCCGCCGCCGGCCGGCACGAGGCCCACACCGACTTCGACAAGCCCGATATAGCTCTCCACGTGGGCGACGCGCTTCGCGCTATGCAGCAGCAGCTCGCAACCGCCGCCGAGCGCGATGCCCGAGACGGCTGCGACGACAGGCACGTTCGCATACTTGATGCGCAGCATGCCTTGCTGGAATTTCTTGACGAACGGCTCGATGCCCTTGGCCCCGCCCATCATGAACGCGGGCATGGCTTCTTCGAGATTCGCGCCGGCCGAGAACGGGCCACCGGGTGCGCCGAGCTTCAGCGAAGTCGGCTGCCATACGACGACGGCCTTGTAATCGGCTTCGGCAATCTCGATCGCCTTGACGATGCCGTCGATGACCGACGGCCCTATCGTGTTCATCTTGCTCTTGAACGAGACGATGACGACATCGTCTTCGCCCGCGCGGTCGTCGACCCAGGCCCTCAGGGCGTCGGTCTCGAAAAGCGTTTTGCCGTAGGTCTTCGGATCGTTGCCCGCTTCACCGACGAGCGGCGCACGGAAAACCTGCTTCTCGTAGACGGGCAGCGTCGAGCGCGGCATGAACGCGCTCGCAGCCGGCGACCAGGAACCTTCGGCCGTATGCACGCCGCCGGCTTGCGCCACGGCGCCCTCGAACACCCACGACGGCAACGGTGCGCTCGAGAGCGCCCTGCCTGCTGCGATGTCCTCGTGGACCCATTGCGCAACCTGCGCCCAGCCCGCGGCTTGCCAGCCCTCGAACGGGCCTTCGTTCCAGCCGAAACCCCAACGGATAGCGAGGTCGACATCGCGTGCGTTGTCGGCGATCGATTCGAGATGCACGGCGATGTAGTGGAAGACATCGCGGAAGATAGCCCACAGGAACTGGGCATGCGGGTGCGTCGACTCGCGCAGCAGCTTGAGCCGCTCGGCCGCGGGGCGCTTCAGGATGCGGCCGACGAGCTCCTCGGCCTTCGCACCGCCCTCCACGTACTCGAGCGTCTTCGCATCGAGTACCTTGATCGCCTTGCCTTCCTTCTTGTAGAAGCCCGCGCCCGTCTTCTGGCCGAGTGCGCCCTTCTTCACGAGTTCGGCCAGCACGGCCGGCGTCTCGTAGACCGGGAAGAACGGGTCGTCGGCCAGGTTGTCCTGCATCGTCTTGATGACATGCGCCATCGTATCGAGCCCGACCACATCCGCCGTGCGGAACGTGGCCGACTTGGCGCGACCGAGGCGAGAACCGGTCAGATCGTCGACTTCGTCGAAGCGCAGGCCGAACTTCGCCGCTTCGGCCATGACGGCGAGGATCGAAAAGATCCCGACGCGATTGGCGATGAAGTTCGGCGTGTCCTTCGCGCGCACGACGCCCTTGCCGACCACGCTCGTCATGAACGATTCGAGATCGTCGAGAATCCGCGGCTGTGTGGATACCGTCGCAATCAGCTCGACGAGGTGCATATAGCGCGGCGGATTGAAGAAATGCACGCCGCAAAAGCGCGCCTTCAGATCGTCGGAAAATCCTTCGGACAACTTGGTGATCGACAGACCCGAGGTATTCGTTGCGAAGATCGCATGCGCTGCGATGTGCGGCGAAACCTTCTTGTAGAGGTCGTGCTTCCAGTCCATCCGCTCGGCGATCGCTTCGATGACGAGGTCGCACTCGGCGAGCTTCGCGATGTCGTCTTCGTAATTCGCGGGCTCGATGTAGCGCGCGTCGTCCTTTACGCCGAACGGCGCCGGCGACAGCTTTTTCAGTTGTTCGATCGCCTTCATGGCGATTGCGTTCTTCGGGCCTTCCTTGGCCGGCAGGTCGAACAGCAGCACCGGCACCTTGGCGTTGATCAGGTGTGCGGCGATCTGCGCGCCCATCACGCCGGCGCCGAGCACGGCCACCTTGCGAATGATCAGGTTGCTCACGTCTATCCTCCTCGGGAGTCTTGCGAATTTGCCTCGCCGGCTCAGGCTTTGAGCCGGCGAGGCATCGATTCGATCGGTCGATCGGTTCGGCGCGCGCCGCGCGCGGGCCTTTCGGGCGTGCATCGCGACCCTGGCCCGGCGCGGCGCATGTCGCGTCGCGGTGCGTCAGTCCGTCAGAACAGCGCTACGTCGACGTCCATCATCGGCTTCGCACCGGCGCGTGCGGCGCGGATCGTCGCGGCCGTTTCGGGCAGCAGCTTGGCGAAGTAGAAGCGGGCCGTAGCGAGCTTCGACTGGTAGAACGGATCGCCCGAGCCGACTTTGTCGAGCGCGATGCGGGCCATGCGGGCCCAGAAGTACGAGAACACGAGGTGGCCGACCGTTCGCAGGTACGGCACCGCGGCGGCGCCGACCTCGTCCTGGTTCTGCATCGCCTTCATGCCGATTTCCATCGTGAGCTTTTGCACCTTGTCGCCGATATCGGCGAGCGGGTTCACGAACTCCTGCATCTCGGGCTTGATGCCCTCGGCCTCGACGAACTCGGTCACGAGCGCACCGAATTTCCGGAGCTTAGCCCCCATATCGGCGAGCACTTTGCGGCCGAGCAGGTCGAGCGATTGAACGGAATTCGTGCCTTCGTAAATCATGTTGATGCGCGCATCCCGCACGTACTGCTCCATGCCCCATTCGGAAATGAAGCCATGGCCGCCGTAGATCTGCATCGCGTGGTTCGTCGATTCGAACGCGTTGTCGGTAATGAACGCCTTCACGATCGGGGTGAGCAGCGCGACGAGATCGGCCGCTTCCTTGCGCACGGTTTCGTCTTCGTGCGAGAGCTCCTTGTCGATCAGCGTGGCGAGCCAGTACGAGAAGGCGCGCGCGCCCTCTGCATAAGCCTTCTGCGTGAGCAGCATGCGCCGCACGTCCGGGTGCACGATGATCGGGTCGGCCGGCTTGTCCGGTGCCTTCGGGCCCGTCAGCGAGCGCATCTGCAGGCGCTCTTTCGCGTACGTCAGCGAGTTCTGATAGGCCACTTCGGTCAGGCCGAGGCCTTGCATGCCGACACCGAGACGCGCCGCGTTCATCATCACGAACATGGCTTGCAAGCCGCGGTTCGCCTCGCCCACGAGCCAACCCAACGCGTTGTCGAAGTTCATGACGCACGTAGCGTTGCCGTGGATGCCCATCTTGTGCTCGATCGAGCCGCACTTCACGCCGTTGCGTTCGCCGGGCTCGCCCGATGCGTCCGGCACGAACTTCGGCACGATGAACAGCGAGATACCCTTCGTCCCCGGCGGCGCGTCAGGCAGGCGAGCGAGCACGAGATGCACGATGTTCTCGGTGAAATCGTGTTCGCCGCTCGAGATGAAGATCTTCGTGCCCGTGATCGCGTACGAGCCGTCGCCGCGCGGCTCGGCTTTGGTGCGCAGGATGCCGAGGTCGGTGCCGCAGTGCGGCTCCGTCAGGCACATCGTGCCGGTCCAGACGCCTGCCACGAGCTTCGACAGGTAGACCTGCTTTTGCTCCGGCGTGCCGTGCGCGTGCAGGCACTCGTAGGCGCCGTGCGACAGGCCCGGATACATCGTCCAGGCCTGATTCGCCGAGTTCATCATCTCGTAGAGCGCGTTGTTGACGAACGCAGGCAGGCCCTGACCGCCGTATTCGGGGTCGCAGCCGAGCGCCGGCCACCCCGCCTCGACATACTGACGATAGGCCTCCTTGAAACCCTTGGGAGTCCGGACGATACCGTCGCCCTCGTAGGTGCAGCCTTCCCGGTCGCCGCTCTGGTTCAGCGGGAACAGCACTTCGGAGCAGAACTTGCCTGCCTCTTCGAGCACCTGGTTGATCGTGTCCGCGTCGAGATCGGCATGCCGGGGCATGCCTTTGACTTCGGCTTCCACGTTGAGCAGTTCGTGAAGAACGAACTGCATATCGCGCAGCGGCGCGGCGTACTGACCCATGACTCTCTCCAATGGTTTGCAGCGGTCAAGCTTGACTGCCTTGTTCGGTCGGCACGCCTTCGCGGCGTACCCGTCAGCAGCTTTCGCTTTGATATGAAACGATCGTCTTTTCCAGCGCGGCCCACGTCAGGCGCTCGGCATCCGGCAAATGCAGGAAGCGTGCGTCGTGATGAAGGCCGAGCGTGAAGCTGTACAGTTCGAACAGCATCAGGTTCGGATCGGTGTCCTGACGCAGATGCCCCTCCTCCACGGCCTGCGAAATAGCGCGCAGCAGCGCGGCGCGCCAGGTGGACACGCTCGCCACGAGTTGCTCGCGCACGGGGTTGTCCCCGCGGTCGTCGTATTCGACCGCGCCGCTGATGTAGATGCACCCCGTCATCACTTCCTGGATGCGCCGCTCCATCCAACGGCCGAGCATCGCGCGCAGGCGCGGCAAGCCGCGCGCTTCGCGCAGGCTCGGGAAGAACACTTCCTCCTCGAAGCGGCGGTGGTACTCGCGCACCACTTCCACCTGCAAGTCCTCGCGCGACCCGAAATGCGCAAACACGCCGCTCTTGCTCATCTGCATCCGCTCGGCCAGGAGGCCGATCGTCAGACCCTCGAGCCCGTCCCGGCTCGCCAGGTCCAAAGCTGCATCGAGAATCGCAGCGCGCGTTTGTTCACCTTTTCGCATGACCTTCTATACCGTTCTTATGTGACCGCACAAAAATCGAACGGCCGTACTATTATTGAGCGCGACCGTCGTCGAAACAAGGACTTTATTAGAAACCCGAATCTAACGACCTGCTAATCGGGGCAATCAACGAGGGCGGTCAGTCGTAGCCGCCGACCGTGATCAGCTTCATGACGCTGCGATAGGCGAGGTAGGCCAGCCAGCTCGCGAGGCGTTGCGGCCAGGGGCGCGCCGCATAGCGCGCCGGGTCGATGTGGCGCGCCTCCTCGAACGCCTTCAGCAGCGCCCGACGCAGCTCGGCGGCTTCGGGATGCCCTACCAGGATGACATTCGCCTCGTTGTTGAGCACGAGGCTCAGTGCGTCGAGGTTCGACGAGCCGACCGTCGCCCAGTTCGAATCGACGACGGCCACCTTCCCGTGCAGCATCGTCTTTTCGTATTCGGCGATCCGCACGCCGGCCGAAAGCAGCGTCCGGTAGAGATAGCGCACGGCATGGTCGAGCGCGACGAACTCCTTGCGCCCGATGACGAGACGCACATCGACGCCGCGCCGGGCCACTGCGGCAAGAGCGCGCAGCAGTTTGCGGCCCGGTGCGAAGTACGGATTGGCTAGCAGGATCTCGTGGCGCGCGCGGCCGATCGCAACGAGGTAGGCCTTCTCGATTGCGCGCCGGTTGACGAAGTTGTCCCGCGCGACGAACGCGACGCTGGGGCCCGTGAGTACCGGAGGCCGTCGCCGTCGCCAGCCCCCGTGCACGGCCTTCGACTTCGTCTGCGGCGGTGCTTCGAGCGAATGGGGCCGATGCCCAAGTTCGATACGGCGCCACTGGCTTTCGAACGCGCCGGCGATCTGCACAACGGCCGGGCCGCGCAGTTCGACGGCGAAATCCCACCGCGGATGCGGCAGGCGCGTGCCGTTGAAATCGAAGTCGTCGACGATGTTGAT
>CBJMQH010000027.1:0-18273 GCA_966431825.1 uncultured Trinickia sp. | reverse complement strand
TGTCCGACTTGTACTGGGCGTTGCTGTAGCCGGCGCCGAGCGTGAACGGACCGACGACGTACTGTGCGGCAAAGCGTGCGACGTTGATCGACTTGGCCGTACCGTAGCCGAGGTTGATCAGCGAACCGTCGAACGTGCCGCCCGACGTGGCACCCGAGCTCCAACCGTTGCTTGCTGCGGTGACGGGACGCACGCCGTTGTTGTTGTCGGCTACGAAGTAGCCTGCTGCCACGCCGAGCGGGCCGTTGTTGTACGCTGCGGCGACCGACCACGTCTGACCCGAGCCCGTCGAGCCGGCGACGCCGCCGAACGCGTACATGCCTTCGAACTGGAAGCCTGCGTAATTTGCCGACAGGTACTTGACGGCGTTGCTCGTGCGCGAGCTGTTGTCGTAGTTGTCGACGTCGCCTGCGGTCGCGAACGTGCTGCCGAAGTAGTTGTCAGCCGTGATCCCTTGAACGAGGTCGACGACCGGGTCGTACTGGCGGCCGAGCGTCAGCGTGCCGTACTTGTCGCTGGAAAGGCCGACGAACGCTTGACGGCCGAATTCGCGGCCGCCTTGCTGGTTCGTACCATTCGACGGATCAAAGCCGTTTTCCAATTGGAAAATCGCGCTCAAGCCATTGCCCAGCGCTTCCTGGCCCTTCACGCCCCAACGCGAGCCGGCCAGATCACCGGCGCTCGAGTTGCCGAGCGACCATTGGTTGTTGCCGGCCGGGTTGGCGTTGTGAACGAACGTCAGCGATTCGTCGATCACGCCGTACAGCGTGACACTGCTTTGTGCGTGCGCCACGCCTGCTGCGCTCAGGAGCGCCAGCGAGAGGGCAGACAATGCGATCTTTTTCATGATTTCTCCACGCGAACAATGGGTAATGTTGCGCCGTGCAGAATATCGCAAGGGCTCCTCAGCAACGAAACGGAAAATAACAACTGTCGCCAAAACGAAACAGAAATAAGCTGTAACTGCGTCAAAAATGTGCAATTGATTATTGCGTCATTGGAAATATTGCTTTGAGAAAAGCGTAATACTGCCTTGGCAGCGTGCAGACTTCCCTGTTTGCGTGCATGCGCACCGGGTGTGCGCCGTGCAGTGGCGCGGGGCGGGCATAAAGAGTGCGTAAAAGATCGTAATAATGCCGTCTGAAAGCTGCATGTTTCGGACGGCATGGCGCAATGGGGGAATTGGACGCGGGACGCGTTTTATGCCACCTCAATCATGCGGCTTGCCCATTGCCGATGGGGAATGGGCGCCATTGTTGTGCGATTGACGGCGTCTGCCACGTGAAGCGGCGAATTCGGCGCCGAGCAGCAGAACGGCCGCGGAGAAATATAGCCACATCAGCAGAGCGGCCAACGAACCGGCAGCGCCGAATGCATTCGCGAGTCCGGCATGCGTAAGGTAGAGCGCGAACAGTTTCTTGCCGACCGTGAACAGCAGCGCGGCTACGGCGCCGCCTGTCAACGCATCGCGCCAGACAACGTAAGCATCGGGCAGGAACTTGAGCAGCGTTGCGAAGGAAACAGCCAATACGACGAGGCCGAAGCCGAGCTGCAGCACATTGCCGATGATGACGAACGGCGTACCGCCGAGCAGCCATGCACCGATGAATGATACGACTGCGTCGAGCACGAGCGAAACGATGGCGAGAAAGGCGACCCCGAGTACAAGGCCGAAGGAGATCAGCCGGACTTTGACGAGCGCGACGACAGTCGAGACGCGGTGTGCAGCATCGGTGGGCCAGACGACGGAAAGTGCGGTGTTGAGCGAGGCGAACGTTGCGGAGGCGCCAAGCGCCAGTGCGACGAACGAGATGAGCGCGGCCATCCCACGCGTACCGTCGTGCGTGTGCGCATTGGCGACGATCATCTGGACGGCAGCCGCGGCCTGGTCTCCGATCAGCAGGTGAGCGTCGGCGAAGATCTGGCCGCGGATTGCGTCGGCGCCGAAGAACCGCCCGGCGACGGCGATGACCATGACGAGCATCGGCGCGAGCGAAAACGCCGAGTAGAACGCGATACCTGCTGCCATCGTCGCGCAGCGGTCTTCGCCGAAATGCATGACGGCGTCGACAAGGGTCCCGGCCTCGCGGCGGGCCGTGCGCGACATCGCTCGCAGCGACAAGGAAGACATGGGCGGCTCTCCTGGAACGGACGCAACGTGGGCGTCGTGCCAACCGTGTTGCAGGCAGCGTGCCAGCGCCCGTTTGCTAGCCGAGCGTTTTGAGCTTCGTCCGCGCAAATGCGACGAAGGCCGCCGCAACCGGGTCGTCTCGGTTTGTTTGCCAGACAAGCCCGATTCGCCAGGTTGCGTGTTTGCCGGTCAGCCGTATTACGTTTGCGTCGCGCAGCAGATATTCGGTTTGCGATGGGACGAACGCCACGCCGACGCCTGCCGCGACCGATGCGAGGACCGATTGCACGTCTTCGGCCTGCTGCATCACGCGCGGCACGAAGCGGTGCTCTGCGCACCAACGTTCGACCTGGCCGGCAAGCCCGGCGCCGCGCGAGCGCGCCAGCGCGACGAAACCGATTTCATTGAGAATCGCCAGATCCGCGGGCAGCCGTTTCAGCTTCGCATGCTGCGGGACGGCGAGCGCAAGTGCTTCATCGATCACCGGTATCGCGCTGAGTCCATCCGTAGCGGGCATGCGCATGAAGCCCACATCGAGCTTGTGGGCGAGCAGCCGCCGCGTTTGTTCCGATGACGAAAGGTCGCTCAGCATGATGCTCACGTGCGGGTTTGCCTGCCGGAACTGAGCGATGAGCCGGGGCGCCAGCGTCAATGTGGAGAGGCACAGCCCCACGCGCAATCGGCCTCGTTTGCCGCCGCTTGCTTCGCGTGCGCGGGCAAGCACATCGTCGGCATCGCGCACGAGCGCCTCGGCATCGCTCAAGAACTCCGCACCGAACGTCGTAAGCTCCGCCCCATGGCGGCCGCGCTCGAAAAGGCGAGCCCCGAGGCTTGTTTCCAATGCCCCGATTTGTTTGCTGAGCGCAGGTTGACTGACGTGTAGCGCATCGGCCGCGCGGCTGAAATGACGAAGCTCCGCTACGGTCAGGAAGGCCTTGAGCAGTTTGATTTCCATTCCAATTGGTGATCGAATGCCTCAAAGCATTCATTTTACTTATCGAACCGCGGGCGCTTCAATGGCAACCTGAGTCAGTCATCGTCCCGGAGCCGTTCATGAACTCGTTGGATGTATCGCCCTTCCCGCACCTGCGGATTGCGGCTTTTCCTGTAGCGGCATGCGCCAGGTCCGATGCGCCTTCGACCGACACGCTCGTGGACCGGTTGGCCGATGCGGGCCGAAAAGGGATCGATTTGGCGGTGTTTCCGGAAATGAGCTTGAGCCCTGGGGGGCTTTCGCCGACGATGCGCCGCAAGCAGCTCGAACGACTGGCCGAGCCGATCGATGGCGCACTGCTGCGCGCCGTGTCCGATGCGGCGGCCCGCACGGGTGTGGCCGCAGGTGTCGGCTGGCTCGAGCGCGGGGAGGATGGGCGCCTCTTCAACAGCTATGCGGTCTGCATGCCGGATGGCACACGCCATCGTCACCGCAAGCTGCACGTCTTCGAGAACCGGCAGGTGCAAACGGGCGATTGCGTCACCGTCTTCGATACGCATTGGGGGGCGCGCATGAGCATTCTGATCGGTGCGGACAACTATGTGCCCGAGAACGCACGTGTTGCGGCGTTGATGGGGGCATCTGTCCTGATCGCACCGCATCGCAGCAGTGCCGAGACGCCGGCGCGGGAGCAGCCGTTGGTGCCGTTGGCAGGAGCCGCTGGCAGGGGCATATCAGCCGCCGATGCGCCACGCTCGTGGTGCTTGCGGTCGATTGCTGCCCGGGCGGGTGACAACGGGATGTTCGCCGTGGTCAGCGATGTCATCGACGCCGATGCGGATACGACGCTGCCCGGTGTGGCGATGATAGTGGATACGTATGGACAGGTGATCGACGAGGCCTGTGCCGATCACGCGGTGGCGTATGCGGAACTGGATCCTGCGTTGGTGGCCTCGAGTGCCGGTCGGCGCTTGCTGGCGGCGCGTCGACCGGACCTTTATGCAGTCCTGAGCGGCGAAGCGTCGCGTCGCCGGCGCGGTGCGCAGCCGGCACAGCGGGACGGCGATCCGCCGCTCGACGCCCGCGGCCACGCGGGCCGTGGGTCGATCGCGCTCAGCTTCGCCGTAGTCGGACGCCGTCGCACCGCGTGGTGAGCAACGAAGGTGTCGTGCGCGGCCGGTGAGCGTTGGCGCTTCGCCTGGTCGTTATGCCTGCCCCGTGACGGGCATCGAACGCGAAAGTTGGCCGTCGCCGTAGGTGCGCAGCACTTGGGAGATCATCACCTGATAGCCGCCGAGCCATTGGCTGTAGACGCGCTTGGCTTCGATATGATCGGGATGACTGATCAATTGCTTGAGGCCTGTCTCGTCTTCCCAGTAGTAGACGTTGGCGACACGTCCGGTCTTCGGGTCTTCCCAGGCGTCCTCTCCGATATAGCCGGTCGTCTCTTTGGCCGCGGCGGCGATGCGCGCGTCCAGAGCGTGGAATGCTTCGTCGAATTGCTTGATGTCGAAGATGAAAGTCGCCGTGATCATGGGTTGAGGACCGCCTTTGTCGAGGGTTGGAGAGGGAGAGGACTCGCTTGCCTTACGCGCTACGCACGCGTGGGTGACGCGGTGCGCATTATGCGGCATGCGGTCGTTTTGCCTCGAGCAGGCCGGCCGCGCGTCCTAGCCGCGCGTATCCACCCATTCCCGGCCCCAGTCGTCCGCGTAGCGCAGTGCGGCTTCTTCGTTTTCGAAGTAGGCGAGGGAGTAGAAGTCGTACGACGATGCGCAGCTGCGCACGTCGGATCGATGCAGTGTCAGATTCGATGAAAAGCAGCCTTCAGGCAGACGGTGAACGGAAGAGGAGATGGCGCAACCGCGATAATTTTGGATATCCAAGCTTTGTATGAGAGTAGCGTTGCGCGCCGGGCGCGCAACGGGCGCGACAGTGTCAGCGCCGGTGAATCCGTGGGCGAGGCCCGCCGCCGGCGGCAGCGCGCTCGTCCTTGTGACGATAGTTGATGCGACCCTTCGTGAGGTCGTATAGCGAGAGCTCGAGCCGCACGCGGTCGCCCGCAAGAATGCGGATGTGGTTCTTCTTCAGCCGCCCCGCCGCATAAGCCGCAATGATTGCCCCGTTCTCGAGCGTGACGCGATAGCGGCTATCGGGCAGGACCTCGTCGACGACGCCATCCAGTTCCAGCAATTCTTCTTTGGCCAAGTTGATTCCCCATGACGACGGCCGCCGCGCCGCTACCAGCAGGAGCGAGCACGGACATATGGCCTCGGTGATTCCGGCGGGCATGGTGCACGCCGGCGGAAATGACGCGGTACGCAGTGATCCAACCTGCGCAACTGCAATGCGCGAAGCGGCTAGCGCTTCTTGATAACGGCGGGTGCGTCGGTGCGCGGCGCAACGAGCGCGGTGGCTTTTGGCGGCACACAGTTGCGTGCCGCACGCAGCCCCGGCGCAGTGAGACCGCGCTTGGCCGGGCTCGTTGCTTGGGTACTTCCTGTGCGTGGTCGGGTCATATCGGCTTTGCGGTCCGACCGCAAAGTACGACGCACGCCCGACGACGCACTCGCTCAGACGATCAGAGCGGCTTGATGTTGGCGGCTTGCAGACCCTTCGGGCCTTGCTTCGTTTCGAAGCTCACACGCTGGCCTTCTGCGAGCGTACGGAAACCATCCGCACGAATCTCGGAGAAGTGGGCGAAGAGATCATCCTTGCCGTTGTCCGGCGAGATGAAACCAAAACCCTTGCTGTCGTTGAACCACTTGACGATACCAGTTTCCATGAAAATCCTAAGGTAAAAAAAGACGAACGAATATCCGCGCCTTGACCGGCACGAAAAAGAATCAAGGAGGGAGAGGACAACGACTACCGCAGTGCTGCGGTTAATGATGAACAGCAATCGCGCTTCTTGAAGACTTCAGCCATCGAACATACGCTTTGCTGGGCGGTTGGTCAAGATATTTCTTGTTTTTCGCTTGGGGCGTGCTCGGGACCGACGTCGGATCGGCAGATGCCGGGTGGCTGGAGCGGTGGTGGAGGCTGGGGGCGATACGGTGCGGCGATCCGATGGGGCATTAGCGTTGCGGCCGATATGTCTGCCGGAAGGGGGCGGGGCTGCTTTGCGGAATCGGTGGGCCAGCCGTCGCTGGCGCGCGAGCACCTACAAGGAACGAGACCATGTCCGACCATGAGGCCGGTGCGGCATTGCCGCATCTCGATGACCGTCAGCGCGCGCAGGCCGCCGATCATTCGACCCCGCATCCGCTCGTCGTTCACGAAGTGGTGCGCGAGGAGGGCGATGGTCGCCATCGTCAACCACGGCGCAATCGCGTCGGAGATCATGCCCGAGCGCCGCTGAGTCCGGGCATGCACGTACTCAGCGCAGCCCGTTGCATCGTGAGGCAGAATGGCGGTCCCTGGATCTCAGAGGGCTCCGCCATGACACGTAGTGCATCCAAAGCAGGGTTCATGATTTCGATCGCAGCGGCCATTGTCGCGTCGGGCATCTTGGCGGGTTGCTCGCATCAGCCGATCGCGCACAACGACAGCAGCACCGGGGACGGCGGCGTGCCGGCCTTCTACACGTGGCAGGCGCCCGTGCCGGCTAAGCCCGGCCAACTGCTGAGGACGGAAGCGCTCACGCCGCGCCAAAGCCTGGCAGAAGCGGGGCGCAGCATCCGGATCCTCTATTCGTCGACCGACGGCATCGACAACCGCACGCCCATCGTCGTGTCGGGTGCGCTCTTTTTGCCCAAGGGCACGCCGCCGCGAGGCGGCTGGCCGCTGATGGCCTGGGCACACGGTACCGTCGGCAGTGCCGACGTTTGCGCACCGTCGTTTGCGGGGCGCAGCGAGCGCGACACGCGTTACCTCACCCGGTGGCTTTCGCTCGGCTACGCAATCGTCGCGACCGATTACCAGGGGCTCGGAACGCCGGGCATCCACCCGTATGGCCTTACGCGGCCGCTCGCCTACGACATCCTCGACAGCATACGGGCAGTGCAGCACAGCGACTTCGGATTGTCGAGTGCCGTGGTCGTGTTCGGGCAGTCGCAGGGTGGACGCGCTGCCTTCGCTACGGCGGTCTATGCAAAGGGCTATGCGCCTGAACTCGATATCGTCGGCGTGGTGGCAACGGGCACGCCTTACGCGGCGGTGCACGAGCATGCGGCCGACGCCGATCGGGCCGATGCGCACAAGTCGGTCGTGCCGACTTTCGCCTACGATGTCCTGCGGCTTGGAACGGCGCAGCGGCTCGATCCTTCGTTCGTGCCTGCCGACTATCTGACCGAGCAAGCGCTACCGGTATTCGAGTTGAGCCAGCGTGCTTGTCTGCGCCCCATCGAGCAGCGGATCGTCGAAGATCGACTCACTTTCGATACGAGCTTCAAGCGCTCGCCGAAAGCGGCGTTCACGGCGATCAATCGCGAAGCCGCTTATCCCACGCTCAAATCGGACATTCCGATCTTTATCGGGACCGGCGGGAAGGATCACGATGTGTTCGTGCCGGCCCAAGCGGCGCTCGTGGCCGACGCGTGCAAGGCCGGCGATCGGATCGAGTGGCATCTGTATCCTGCGCTCGATCATTCCGGCACCGTCAACGGCTCGCTGCCCGATTCGACGCAATTTGTAGCGAAGGCCTTTTCGGGCGCACCCCTCGACGGGAATTGCGCGGCGCTGCCGCGATGGCCGTAGCCGTGCGCCGTGCTTGTCGGCCGCTTTTGCGCAAGCGGCCGGCGCCAAACGGACAGCCGCTGCTCACTGCGCGGCCACGCTCGGTGTAGCGGCGTACGCTTCTGTTCGGTGCCGACCGCATATGAAGATCGATACGGCTGCGATGGCAGCCGGTGCCGCGACGATCGAAAACAGCGCGGGGAAGCTGATATTGCCTGCGAGCAGCGCGCCGCCTACGAGAGCGCCGACGACAGAACCGAGCCGGCCGATGCCGAGCGCCCAGCTGATTCCCGTCACGCGGCTCGACGTCGGATAGTAGCGGGCCACATAAGCGTTCGCGCCGATCTGCGAGCCGCTGATACAAAACCCGACACCCATGATGGTCACGGCAAGCCAAGCGCCGCTCGCCAAACCTGTTGCGACCAGACAAACGGCCCCGAAGCCATAGGACGATGCCAAAACGGCAGTCGGGCTGCGCGTGTCCATCAGCCGGCCGATGACGAGTGCGCCGATCGTCCCGCCGACCTGATACATGACAGCCACTTCCGAGGCGATTGCGAGCGGCATGCCCGAGTGGTGCACGAGCGTCGGCAGCCAGTTGGTGAGCAGATAGACGATCAACAGGCTCATGAAGAATACGACCCAAAGCAGCACGGTGCCGAAGCGATATTCCGAAGTGAAGAGCTGTCGAACCGGCGAGCCGCCAGGTGCCGCTTCGTCGAGCGTGAATCGCGTCGGCGCCGGCGCGGCGAGCGGCGCGATCTTTTGCAGGATGTCCGCGATGCGCGCCGACGCATTGTTGTTTCGGAGTACGAGGTAGCGCACCGACTCCGGCAGCAGCATCAGCATGACCGGAACGAGGGCGAGCGGCAGCACGCCGCCGAGGATCAGGATGCTGCGCCAGCCATGCGACGGAAGCAACTGTGCAGCGGCCACGCCGCCGAGACCCGAACCGAGCGTGAACCCGCAGAACATGACGGTCGTCAGAAACGACTTCTTGCGTTCGGGGCAATACTCCGAGGTCATGGCGATCGCATTCGGCATGGCGCCGCCGAGGCCGAGGCCCGTCACAAAGCGCAGCGCAATCAAAAACGCGATATTCGGCGCCTGCGCGGTCAGGAGGCTTGCCACGCCGAAGAATGCAACCGTGCCGATCAGTGTTTTACGTCGGCCGATACGGTCTGCAAGTGGCCCGAACAGCAACGCGCCTACCATGAGGCCGATGAGGCCGGCACCGAACAGCACGCCGAGGATGGCCGGCTGAAGATGCCATTCGCGACTGAGTGCGGGCGCGATGAACCCGACGCATGCGGTGTCGAGACCGTCCACGGCAACGACAGCGAAGCAGAGCAGCAGCACGCGCCACTGAAAGCTTGAAACAGGCTGCTTATCGAGCCAGGCGCGGATCTCGAGCGTCCCTTCCGGTGAGTACATAGTGTGTCTCCATGACGGCGTGTGTTGTTGTAAGTGTCATGAAGGTTGCCCAGTTGCCGGTCACCCGTCTACGCGGGGGCGTGAATGCGGGTCATTCACGATCGTGATGTTGCGGCGCGATGCTAGATGGAGAACATGTCGAAGATGACTTGCCGCAGCCATTGATTGCCGGGCTCGCGATGATTGCGCGCGTGCCACAGCACATTGATGGTGATATCGGGGATCTTGACGGGGCACGGCGCGCTGACGAGATTGAAGGGCGCCAGCGTGCGGGCCGCATAGGCTTCGGGCACGACCGCCACCAGGTCTGTCGTCTGCAGGATGTGGCCGACGGCGACGAAGTGCGGCACGCGCAAGTGGACGTTGCGCTGATGGCCTGCCCGCTGGATGGCCGAATCGACCATGCCGTGTCCGGTTCCTTCCGCGACGATCGACACATGCTCGGAATCGAGGAACGCTTTGAGCGTCATGCCTGTCTTGGCGAGCGGATGCCCTTTGCGGAACAGGCATACATACTTCTGACGAAAAAGCCGCCGCTGAAAGAAACCGGCCTTCAGATCGGGCAGGAAGCCGATCGCCAGATCGACGTTGCCGCGCTCCATCTCGTCGCGTAAGAGGTCGGCCTGATTGCGTACGGTGCTGATCGAGATGGCCGGCGCTTCGGTGCCAAGGCGCTTCATCAGACTGGGCAGGAAGTAGATCTCGCCGATATCGGTCATCGCCACGGTGAACGCACGCGTGCTCGACGCCGGATCGAAGCCTGACTTCACATTCAACGCATCGTGGATCGTACCGAGCGCATAGCCGACCGATTCTGCCAGCGCTTCCGCGAAAGGCGTAGGCGTCATGCCCTTCGACGTGCGCAGAAAGAGCTCGTCGCCGAGCGCCTTGCGCAGCCGATTCAGTGCATTGCTGATCGCTGGCTGAGAAATGCCCAGCGTGGCGGCGACCGACGATACGCGCCGCTGGCGCAGCAGCTCGTTGAATACGACGAGCAGGTTCAGGTCGATGTCCTTGAGTTCCATCTGAAGTCACTCCAGCATTTCTCGCATTATCACCGGCAGTGATGTGTCATATCAACGTATTTCTATTTGTCAATGACGGGACGGAGTGCATCATGCAGCCATAACTTCAATGCTTCGGAGACGCACGCCCCATGGAAGTGTCCATTTTGCCGCTTCGGCAAACGCTCGATGTGCGATCGGGCGAGAACCTGCTCGAAGCGCTGCGCAATCGCGAGATCCCTATCTCGTACAGCTGCATGGCAGGCCGCTGCGGGACCTGCCGATGCCGGATCGTATCGGGCAACGTGCTCGTGACGGGCGGTGCCGATACCAATCGCCCGGCAACCGACGGACAAACGGTGCTCGCCTGTCAGGCGACGCTCGTCGAAGATTGCGTGATCGAAATCCCGGAGGTCGACGAGATCGTCGTCCACCCATCGAAGATCATCAAGACGACGGTGGTTGGGATCGAAGACCTGACGCACGACATCAAGCGCGTGCGACTGGCGTTGGGCAAGCCGTTCGGGTTCTCGCCGGGGCAGTACGCAACGCTGCAATTCTCGCCGCAGCATATTCGCCCCTACTCGATGGCGGTCGCGGCCGGCGGCGACGAAGTGGAGTTTCATATTCGCGTGGTACCGGGTGGGCGCGTTACGTCCTATGTCGCCAACGAATTGAAAGTGGGCGATGCCGTCCGCCTGAGCGGCCCCTTGGGCACCGCCTATCTGCGTACCCGTAGCACCGATCCCATCCTCTGCATTGCCGGCGGGACAGGTCTTGCACCGATCCTGTCGATTCTGCGCGGCATGGCAGCACAGGCGCTGGCCAACCCCGTGCACGTCTATTTCGGTGTTCGCTCGCCGCGCGATATCTACGGTGCGGACTGGCTGAATGCGCTCGAAGCGCAGTTGCCGAACCTGACTGTTCACGTAGTGGTGATGTCGGCGAGCGAGCCCGGCCCCTACCGCACCGGCGTGGTGACCGACGCAGTCAGGCACGATTGGGACAGCCTGAAAGGCTTTCGGGCCTACGTCGCGGGGGCGCCGGCAATGGTCGACGCGTCCACGATCCTGTTGCGCCAGAAGGGTGTCGCGCCCGAACACGTCTACGCGGACGCGTTCTATGCAAGTGGCGTTTGATCGCCGCAGCGGTGCCGCCTTGAATACTTGCTTTGAAGATCAGGAGACAACTCATGAGTGAAGTCCCCGTCAACTTCGTCCGGCCTAGCTGGCAGAGCGACGGTTCGAGCCGCGTCCCGTTCTGGGCCTACACCGACGAGTCCACCTACCGGCGCGAGCTCGAACGGTTCTTTTATTCGAATCACTGGTGTTACGTCGGCCTCGAAGCCGAGATTCCGAATCCGGGCGATTTCAAACGGACGGTCGTCGGCGAACGTTCGGTGATCGTGACGCGGACGCAGGACGGCGAAATCGCCGTTGTCGAGAATGTCTGCGCCCATCGAGGCGTTCGCTTTTGCCGCGAGAAGTTCGGCAACCGAAAGGACTTTACTTGTCCTTATCACCAGTGGAATTACGACCTGAAGGGCAACCTCGTGGGCGTTCCGTTCCGGCGGGGCGTCAAGGCAGACGGCAAGGTCAACGGCGGCATGCCGGCCGATTTCGACCCGAAAGCGCATGGGCTCACGAAGCTGAACGTTGCGCGCCGCAACGGCGTGATCTTCGCGTCGTTCGATCATGATCTGCCGCCGCTCGAGACGTATCTCGGCCCGGCGATGCTCGGCTATTTCGATCGCGTGTTCGATGGGCGCACGCTGAAGATTCTCGGCTACAACCGGCAGCGGATTCCGGGCAACTGGAAGCTGATGCAGGAGAACATCAAGGACCCGTATCACCCGGGGCTGCTCCACACGTGGTTCGTCACGTTCGGTCTATGGCGTGCCGACAACAAATCCGAGCTGAAGATGGATGAGCAGTTCCGGCATGCGGCGATGATTTCGACGCGCGGAACGGGCGGCAAGGGCGAGGTGACGAGTGGCGTAACGAGCTTCAAGGACACGATGACGCTCAATGACGACCGCTTCCTCGATGTCGTGCACGAGCCATGGTGGGGTGGGCCGACGGCCGTGATGATGACCGTGTTCCCGAGCGTGATCATTCAGCAGCAGGTCAATTCGGTTTCGACGCGTCACATTCAGCCGAATGGGCACGGCTCGTTCGATTTCGTCTGGACGCACTTCGGCTTCGAGGGCGACAGCGAGGACATGACGCGCCGGCGTCTGAGGCAGGCGAACCTGTTCGGGCCGGCGGGCTTCGTCTCGGCCGACGACGGGGAAGTGATCGAGTTCTCGCAGGAGGGCTTCGAACAAAAGCCATTCCACCGGACGATCGCCGAATTGGGCGGACGCGACATCGCTGATACGGACCATATGGTGACGGAAACACTGATACGCGGCATGTACGACTACTGGCGACGCGTGATGGAGGTCTGAGATGAGCGATTTCGAAACCTATCAACAACTGCTCGCGCTTTACGCCGACTACGCTGCTGCTATCGACAGCAATCAATGGGACAAGTGGCCGGAGTTCTTCGTCGACGAGTGTGTCTACAAGGTCCAGCCTCGCGAGAATTTCGATCGGGGCTTTCCGCTCGCCACGCTCGCGTTCGAGAGCAAGGGCATGCTGAAAGACCGGGTCTACGGCATCAGCGAAACGATATTTCACGATCCGTACTACCAACGTCACGTCGTGGGCATACCGCGCGTGTTGCGTATCGACGAGCACCGCATCGAGTCGGAGGCGAACTATGCCGTGTTCCGGACCAAGCCTGACGAGCTGCCGACCGTCTTCAATGTTGGGCGGTATATCGACAGGATCGTTCGCACCGCGGACGGGCTTCGATTCGAATCGAGGATCTGCGTTTTCGACAGCGAAATGATCGCGAATTCGATCATCTATCCGATCTGAGGCGACACATGAACAAGCAATGGATGAAAGTGATTGCGCTGGCGGCCGTGCCTGCGGATGACGTGACCGCCGTGAATGCCGCGGGCAAGGAGCTTGCGATATACGGCGTCGACGGTGAAGTGTTCGCGACCGACAACATCTGCACGCACGGCCATGCGCGATTGTGCGATGGGTTTCTCGACGGCCATGAGATCGAGTGTCCGTTGCATCAAGGCAAGTTCGACGTGCGCTCGGGCAAGGCGATGTGCGAGCCGTTGACGGCCGACATCCGCACCTATCCCGTGAAGATCGAGGACGGTCACGTCTTCGTCGAAGTCTAGGACGAGGAGACGCCCATGACTGATACGACGATCGCCGAAACGCGTGCTGCGTACTACCGAGAACTCTCGACGCAAGGGCTTGCGCCCTTGTGGGAGTCGCTGCATAGCCTCGTGCCGAAGCAGCCGAAACCGCAGGCGGTCGCTGCGATTTGGAAGTACGCGCAAATCCGCGGGCTCGTGATGGAGGCCGGCTCGCTGATTTCTGCCGAGGAGGCGGTGCGCCGTGTGCTCATTCTTGAGAACCCTGGCTTGCCGGGGAAGTCGAGCATTACGTCGACGCTTTATGCAGGACTGCAATTGATCCTGCCCGGTGAAATCGCGCCGAGTCACCGGCACACGCAGTCGGCGTTGCGGTTCATCGTCGAAGGGCACGGCGCTTGGACGGCCGTAGACGGCGAGCGCACCACGATGCATCCCGGGGACTTCATCATCACCCCCTCGTGGACTTGGCATGACCACGGGAACCCGACCGTCGAGGCCGGTGGCGAGCCCGTTATCTGGCTGGACGGGCTCGATATTCCGCTCGTCGGGCATCTCGATGCGGGTTTCGCGGAAAACTATCCGGAGGCGACGCAGCCTGTTTTGCGCGGCGAGGGCGAGAGCTTCGCGCGCTTCGGACACAACATGGTTCCCGTTCGGCACCGTGTCGACAACCCGACTTCGCCGATATTCAGTTATCCGTACGAGCGTACGCGTGACGCGCTCGACGTGCTTTATCGGAATGGCGACGTTGACGAATGTGACGGCGTGAAGCTGCGATACGTCAATCCCGCGACGGGCGGCTGGCCGATGCCGACCATTGCAGCGTTCATGCAGTTTCTTCCTGCCGGGTTCGCCGGTAAGCCGTATCGCAGTACTGATTCGACCGTCTACTGCGTGGTGGAGGGGAGTGGGGTGGCGCACATCGGCGGCGAGGCATTGCGCTTCGACGCGCATGACGTGTTCGTTGCGCCCTCGTGGCAACCCGTGAGCCTTAACGCAGGCAGCGATTGTGTGTTGTTCAGTTATTCCGACCGCCCGGTGCTGTCGGCGTTGAATTTGTTGCGCGAGGCGCGTTGCTGAGGCAAGGGCGCCGCGCGGCAGCGCCGCTGCAACGTGATGGCGTTGGCGCTGCGCAGCAAGTCATTTCTGCAGGTTTCAAAGACAAGGAGTGTTCGATATGGCGTTTGTTTTTTCGCCGGAAGCCCCGGTTGCCGTGCCCGTTGCTGGCAGCGATGCGCACGTGGCCGTGCGACGTGTTTACTGCGTTGGTCGCAACTACGCGGCACATGCGCGCGAGATGGGATTCGATCCGGATCGCGAACCGCCGTTCTTTTTCTGCAAACCGGCCGACGCAGTCGTACCCGTTGCCGCAGGCGAAACGCTCGAGCTGGCCTATCCGGCGCAGACCGCGAACTACCACTATGAAGCGGAACTCGTTGCTGTCGTCGGTCAGGCGGGAGCGGACATTCCTGTCGAGCAGGCGCTCGACTACGTCTACGGCTATGCCGTGGGCCTGGATATGACGCGTCGTGACCTGCAGATGAAGATGCGCGAGATGGGGCGGCCCTGGGAAATCGGCAAGGCCTTCGATCGTTCGGCGCCCATCGGTCCTATTCATCGCGCGCAGGATGTCGGGCATTTCGAAAGTGGCGCGCTGTCGTTGACGGTGAACGGGGAGAGCAAGCAGGCAAGCGATGTATCGCATCTGATCTGGTCTGTTGCCGAAACGATCGCCGATTTGTCGAAGTTTTTCCGGCTGGAGCCGGGCGATCTCATCTATACGGGTACGCCCGAGGGGGTGGGTGCGGTTCAGCGCGGCGACTTGATGGTTGCCGGCGTCGAACGCCTTGGCACGCTGCGTGTACGCGTGGTGTGAACCGAAAGAGGCACGGCATGGAGCTTCATAACTTCTTCAACAGCTCGACGTCGTATCGCACGCGGATCGCGTTGGCGCTCAAAGGCTTGGCATTCGACTATGTCGCCGTGAATATCCGCACGGGCGAGCATCGCGATGCCGGGTTCGTCGATCGGGTCAATCCGTCGGCGGCGGTGCCGGCGCTCGTGGACGGCGACTTCAGCCTTGGACAGTCGCTGGCGATCATCGATTGGCTCGATGCCTGTTATCCGAATCCAAGGTTGATCCCGGTTGATCCGGAGCTGCGTGCGCGGGTTCTCGAGTTGTCCTATCTGATCTCCTGCGATATTCACCCGGTCAACAATCTGCGCGTGCTGCGGTATCTGGAGCAGGTGGTGCACGTGACGCCAGAGCAACGGCGCGAGTGGTACGCGCATTGGGTCGCCGAAGGGATGGCCGGGGTGGAGCGGCTGCTCGGAAAGTACGGGCGCGGACCGTGGTGCTTCGGCGATGCGCCGACGCTTGCCGATTGTTGCCTTGTTCCGCAGGTGGCGAACGCAATGCGTATGGGGTGCGATTTGGATCGCTATCCGTTGAGTCTGGCCGTGTTCGATCGCGCGAATTCGCATCCGGCGTTCGTGGCGGCGCAGCCGGCTTTGCAGCCGGATTTTGTTGCGGGGTAGGGGCAGTAATCGGGGCCGTTGTGTTCCGGCCAAAACCCTGATTACAGTGCGGCACGGTATTGTGCGGCAACCCGGCGTGCCGTGAGGCTGGCGGCCTTTCGTCACGAAGCGTGATCGACGCGAGGCTGTTGCCGCGATCGATCTCGGCGATTGACCCATTCGAATGTCGCCAGTCCCGGACGGCGAGGCTTGTCCACGCCCTTGCTTTTCCGATCGCCTTACCTTAAAGTAAGGAATATTGGAGGGTTCACCATGACAGCAGCGACTATCACTTCAAAGGGCCAAGTCACGATTCCGGTGGACGTGCGGAATCAACTTGGCCTCGAGTCCGGCGACCGAATCGAATTCAGCTTCAACGAGGCGACGGGCCGGTATGAACTCTATCCGGCCACGCGCTCGCTCACGTCGCTTAAGGGCATCGTGAAGAAGCCCGCGAAACCGGTGTCGATCGAAGACATGAACCGGGCCATCGCCGAGCAGGGGGCATCCGCGCGATGATCGGACTGGATACGAACGTGTTGGTCCGCTATTTCGCACAGGACGACGCCGTGCAGTCGAAGAAGGCGACGGCGCTGATGGAATCCCTGTCGGCCGAACGGCCGGGGTACGTTTCGAAGGCCGCGCTGATCGAAGTTGTATGGGTGCTTGGGCGCTGTTACGGCGTTGGGCGCGAGCAGATGAAGGATATCGTCGATTCGATGATCGGCACGAAGGAGCTGGTCGTTGAAGCTGCCGACACGGTTCGAAAGGCGCTTCGTGTTTTCGCGGCGTCTGCGAAGGCCGATTTCGCAGACTGCCTGATCGAGCGTTCGGGATATGTCGCCGAGTGCGAGTACACGGTGACTTTTGACGTGACGGCCTCGAAGGCAGCAGGGATGCAGTTGATTAAGTAAAGCTCGGCGCAAGCCGATAAACTGGAAAACGAGGAACAGCCGTGCAACTCTTCAACAGACAGTGGATCACTGAAGCCGAAACTGCGATTCGCAAGGTCAAGTCCGAGCGCCGCAGCGGTCGTTGAGGCCAACCGTAGTTTCGCCGTGTTGGGGCGAGAAGGAGTGCTTATCGCCCGCCTGGCCGATGGCACCCAATGGCGGATTGAAGGTCAGGCCGCGCGGCAACTGTCCGCTGATGAAATCGCGGAACGCGTGCGGTTTCGCGAATCGTTTCAGTGATACAACGGAAAACGGGAGCGGGATGCCGCGCTTTTACGTCACGCATGATGGCCCCCTCGACGTTGCTCCTCTGACCAGGGGTGGCACCTACCGTGTGTGGGACGAGTTGCAGCTAGAGCCGATTCGTGAGGTCCATTGGTATGAGTCGAGGATTTGCCGCAGGAACCGAGTGAATCGCTTTGGCAACGTTCCGAAAGCGCCAACGGAAATCGAGTGGCTCACAGACAACGGCTCAGGCTATATTGCCGATAAGACGCGCTCATTCGCTTCGGACATCGGCCTGAAGCCGCTGACAACGCCGGTTTGCAGCCCGCAGAGCAACGGTATGGCCGAAAGCTTCGTGAAGACCATGAAGCGTGACTACGTCGCCTTCATGCCTAAGCCTGACGCTGCAACGGCGGTTCGCAATCTTGCCGTCGCCTTCGAGCATTACAACGAGAAGCATCCGCATAGCGCGTTGAAATATCGCTCACCGCGCGAGTTCCGACGCAGGACCGATTCATCAACCTTAGTGTGAGGCGGTGTCCGGAAGTACGGGGGGCAGATCCAGGTCCTTGTCGGTGCATCGGCGCAGGAGGACGAATCGATCCGTGCGTGGCTCGATTCATTCGATGTTTTAGCAGTCGACGGCGCGATAGCGAATCGTGAAGTTGAAATCCGCAAGGCGACGCGCATCCGGCTACCTAATGCAATCGTATGGGCCACAGCGCAGGTGCACTCGCTGTTGCTCGTTTCTCGTAACACGAAGGATTTTCCGCCCGACGAGCCCGGCGTATGGGTCCCCTATAAGCTGTAAGACAACCAGATCCGCCCAGCTTCCGCCTCCGGGCGGTGCCGCTGCGGAACGAGGGTTACCCCGCATACATTCCCGCAGGTAAACTTGTATGATGACCTCATCACATGATGAGTCGACAAGCATGTTCGAGAAGATTCCCTCGCGGGCGATGAGCGATCAGGTCGCCCAACAATTGCTGAAGCAGATCGAAGTAGGCAGCTTCCGCGACACTGGCAAGCTGCCGACCGAGGCCGTGCTCGCGCAAGAATTCGGCGTGAGCCGCACGGTGATCCGCGAGGCGATCTCGCGGCTCAAGAAAGAGGGCGTTGTCGAGCCGCGGCAGGGCAGCGGCGTCTTCATCAGCCAACATGCGGGGATCCGC
>CBJMQH010000026.1:0-18371 GCA_966431825.1 uncultured Trinickia sp. | reverse complement strand
ATAGCCGCTCCCGCCCCACACCTCCATGGCTTCCCCCGTGAACGCCAGCGCACGCTTGCATACCCAGAATTTCGCCGCCGGCGTGACGATGCGGCGCCAGGCGCGCTCCAGCGCACTTTCGCTGCCGGCTTGCGCTACTCTCGCTGCGCTCGCGAGCGTTGCGTTCTCCGCCGCCAGATGCGCGTCGAACGCACGGGCGAGCCGCATGAAGAGGCGCGTCGCTGCTTCCGATTCGAGCGCGAGATCGGCCAGGACATTGCGCATCAGCGGTTGATCGGCCAGCAATCGGTTGAATGCCACGCGGTGGCGCGCATGATGGATCGCCTGCACGAGCGCGGCGCGCATCAGCGCCGCGCTGCCGATCACGCAGTCGAGCCGCGTGTAGGTGGCCATTTCGATGATCGTCGGCACGCCGCGGCCTTCCTCGCCGATCATCGTGCCGTATGCATCGAAGAATTCGACCTCGCTGCTCGCATTCGACCGATTGCCGAGCTTGTCCTTCAGCCGCTGGATACGTACGCCGTTGCGCGTACCGTCGGGGGCGAAGCGCGGCACGTAGAAGCACGACACGCCCTCGTGCGCATCGGTACGTGCAAGCACGAGATGCGCGTCGCATTGCGGCGCAGAGAAAAACCACTTGTGCCCGACAAGCGCGTAGGCGCCGCCGCGCCCGCCGGCTTCAAGCGCGCGAGCCGTCGTTCGGTTCGTGCGCACGTCCGAGCCGCCTTGCTTTTCGGTCATGCCCATACCGATCATCATCGAATGCTTCTCGGCAAGCGGTGCATCGCGTGGGTCGTGCTCGCGCGCGTAGAGCTTGTCGGCAAGCGCGGCGAAGAGGTCAGGTTCGCGCCGCAGCACAGGGATGCTCGCGAACGTCATCGTGATCGGACACAACGAGCCCGATTCGAGCTGCGCATGCAGAAAGTAACCGGCGCAACGCGCGGCCATCGCACCGGCCTGCGGCTTCTCGAACGGCAGCGATTGCAGACCCTCGCGGCGCAGCAGCCCGATCAGCGCGTGCCAGCTCGGGTGAAATTCGAGCATGTCGATGCGCTCGCCGCGCGGGCTGTGCGTCATCAGTTCCGGCACATGGCGGTTCGCCGCGGTTGCCAGCGCGAGCACGTCGGGCGTACCGAGCGCGGCGCCGTTGCAGGCCAGGGCATCGTTGTGCCAGCGCGCGCCCTCGCGCTCGACGGCCGCGACGAGCACCGGATCGCTCGTGTAGAAGTTGTAGTGTTCGAGCGGCGGCACTTGGTTCGTGACCTCGTGCGTGGCGCCCGCTGCCAGCGGTTTCATGCCCTCGTCTCCTGTTGGTCCCATCTTCGCGCGTCGCGCCGCGGCGTGTCGCGGCGGGGTGCCATTGAATGATAGGTTTGCAGGGCCGGGCCCGTTTAGAGGATTCGCTCTCGTGACACCTCGATTGCCGCCGCGCGCCGGCAGATTCAGCCCGCGTTGCTGCCTTCGCCCGAACGCGTGTAGACGAAATCGTCGCCGGGCTGGCCGGGCAGCGCTTCGCGCGCCACGTCGAGCCAGGCTCGGGCAGCGTGCGAAAGATAGCCGCGCTTGCGCCAGGCGATGGCCATCTCCCAGCGGATCTCGGGCTCGATGACGGGGCGGCACGTGAACCGCGAGACGTCGAGGTGTCGGCAATACGGCGCAGGCAAAAGCGCGATGCCGACGCCGGCATTCACGAGCGCGGCCATGAAGTCCCAATGACCGCTTCGCGCCACGATGGTCGGACTGAAACCGGCGTCGCGGCACGCACGCGTGACCACATCGTTCAACGCCAGACTCTCGCCGTAGAAGACGAACGGCTCGGCGGCCAGATCGGCCAGCCGGACTTCGCGCGCATCGTCCCAGCGCGAGCCATGGGGCGCCACGAGCCAAAGCAGCTGGCGCGACATCGGCAGCACGTCGAACGTTTCGTCGTCGACGGGCAGCAGCACCCCGCCCAATTCCAGCTCGCCCGCGAACAACGCGGCTTCGATCCCGCGCGAGCCTTGTTCGAACAGCTTCAGCTCGATCTTCGGATAGCGGCGCCGGAATTCGGCGATGGCCGGCGTGAACAACGATCCGCCCATCGGCGGCACGCCGATCGTCAGCGCGCCGCGCCCGAGCGTGCTCAGATCGTCGAGTTCGCCTTGCAACTGCGCATAAGCGGCCAGCACGTCCTGGCCGCGCTGAAACACGATCCGGCCCTCGTCGGTCAGCACCATTTGACGGCCGTCGCGCAGCAACAGCGATGCGCCGATTTCCTCTTCGAGCGCTTTCACCATCTTGCTGATCGTGGGCTGCGTGACGAACATCCGTTCCGCTGCGGCCGTGAAACTCTGCTGGCGAACGACTTCGACGAAGTACCGCAGCGCACGCAGTTCCATGATGTCCCCCCGTAGGTTGTTCCAAATTGGAATGGAAGCGATGAGTTTAAGTCATTTTATTTATGGCAAGACGCTAACTAGAATTTGGTCATCGAGTCAATAGGGGGATGTGCCATGACCAAGCAACGCATCGAAGGCCTCGCGCGCGTCGCCGCGCAAAGCACGCTGCTCGCCGTCGTCTGGCTCGCTGCCGATTGGTTCGCGCGTCAGTTGTCGCTGCCCATCCCTGGGGGCGTGATCGGCCTGGTCGCACTGCTTGCGCTGCTGTTCTCGGGCGGCGTGGCGCCGCGTTGGGTGAAGGCAGGCGCGGACTGGCTGCTCTCCGACATGCTGCTGTTTTTCATCCCGGCTGCCGTGGCGGTCGTGCAGTACGGCGGTCTCTTCAAGGAAGACGGCTGGCGGCTTGCACTCGTGGTCGTCTCGGGTACGTTTGCCGTGATGGTCGCCGTTGCGTTCACGGTCGATCAAGCCGCCCGCTTCGAGCGCCGGCTCGCGCTGCGCCGCGTGCGCGTGGCACGCGCCGTGCCTGCGGGATCGTAACGCGGGCTTGCACCTGCCGCCGTCCGCCGCAACTGAACTGGAGCCCTCATGATCACGCCGTCATCGCTCGTCGCTGGTGCGCCGCAACTCGTGGCCGCCGTCTGCTTCGTGCTGACGATCGTGCTCTACGCGGTGGGCAAGCGCCTCTATGCGCGCTTCAAGCGGCCGTGGCTCACGCCGCTCGTCGTCGTGCCCGCGGCGCTTGCCGTGCTCGTGCTGGCAGCGCGCATTCCCTATTCGGTCTACTTCGCCGATACCCGCTGGCTCATGTGGCTGCTCGGGCCGGCGACCGTCGCGTTCGCCGTGCCGATCTACGAATATCGAGCCCTCATCAAACAGCACTGGATCTCGCTGAGCGCGGGCGTGGCCGTCGGCATCGTCGTTGCCGTCGCCGGTTCGTTCGCGCTGGCGAAACTGTTGCATCTCGAACCCGAGGTCGCACGCAGTCTGCTCACACGTTCGGTATCCACGCCGTTCGCGCTGGCGGTGTCGGATCAGATCCATGCGCCGCGTCAGTTGACGGCGCTGTTCGTCATCGCGACCGGCATCTGCGGCATGCTGCTCGGTGAATTCGTCCTCGCGCTGTTGCCGCTGCGTACGCGGCTCGCGCGTGGCGCGTTGTTCGGGGCAGCGGCGCATGGCGTCGGCACCGCGAAGGCACGCGAATTGGGCAACGAAGAAGGCGTCATCGCGAGCCTGACGATGATGATCGCCGGTGTGGTCATGGTGCTGATCGCGCCGCTGATCGAACTCTTATTCGGCGGGGCGCTCGGTTGACCCAGGGGCGCAACGCTACCAACGCTGCTCGTTGGGCGCCAGGCGGCGAATCGGGCCGCTCGGCAAGTGGCGCGGGGGCGGGGGAAGATCATGACCGCTGTGGCGCCCGCCATGTCGGCCGCTCGTACGAGGCACCTCGCAAGTAAGATCGACAACGGGAATTCGCGCCCCCGAACGAATCGTTTGTGCGCCCATCGGTATGAACCGCCCGTTGACGTAGCCGAGGCCAACTCCGCGTTGGCCCTGCACGTATATCCACCATCGGTCCGACTCGAACTTCAAGAACGCAAAGGCTCGCGGCTCGGCGTGCGTACCGTAGTCGTCAAAGGTCATTGCAGCGGCGAGCCCGAGCCCGTGCGCGCCTTGGGTGCCGCTCAAGTATTCGCGTTGAAGATGGTGTTCACCGCCCTGGACATGGTAAATCCGGTAGTAGCTCGCGTCGATTTGATCGACAAGAATCGAGCAGCCGCTGAAGTCAGGCGTGAAGACGAAGGCGCGCGGCCCAGGAGACTTCGGTACGACGCACGCGGCACCTTGCGGTACCCACCAGGCCGTAAGCGGCCCCTCGTCCGCGCTCAAGGGGCGCGAGGCGTCAAGGCGTACCACGTGGTCGGCGCCGACGAGGTGATGCTGCAGATCCAGCTGCACCGGACCCGCCGGCAGCGCCGTCATTCCCGCAGCAGTCATCAGGTTTTGTCGAATGAACCCCTGCGTGTGGGCGGCAAAAATCCGATTCCATCCTTTTGACATGGTGAGCGGGCGATTGGCGCGTGGTGGAATGCTTCAAGGGTGCCGGTCCGCATCCCGCCCGTCTTTAAGAAAATTCGCAAAATCGCTGTCATAGCGCTTCGGCGATTTTTGCTACAATGCATCCCGTTTCCGAGGAGCGTTGCGACGGGCTAGCTTCCCGCCAGGCTCGGAAACTTCAATCGGACCCCGCTCGAACGCACGGATAGACTCAGTGCAAGCGGCAGCTCCATCGAACGGCGCTCACGTCTATTTTTTCTAGAACTCATTTAGAAAGGAGGCGTGATGAACGCCGCAGTTTACGAATCGAACCCCGCTCAGGATTTTGTCGTTGCCGACCTCTCGCTTGCCGACTGGGGCCGCAAGGAACTGAACATCGCCGAGACCGAAATGCCCGGTCTCATGCAGATCCGCTCGGAGTACAAGGCAGCGCAGCCGCTCAAGGGCGCGCGTATCGCCGGTTCGCTCCACATGACGATCCAGACGGCCGTGCTGATCGAGACGCTCCAAGCGCTCGGTGCCGAAGTCCGCTGGGCCTCGTGCAACATCTTCTCGACGCAGGACCACGCAGCGGCGGCGATCGCCAAGACGGGTACCCCTGTGTTCGCATTCAAGGGCGAATCGCTCGACGAATACTGGGAATTCTCGCACCGCATCTTCGAATGGCCGAACGGCGAATTCGCGAACATGATCCTCGATGACGGCGGCGATGCAACGCTGCTGCTGATCCTCGGCTCGAAGGCCGAGAAGGATCGTTCGGTGATCTCCACGCCGACCAACGAGGAAGAAACGGCCCTCTTCAAGTCGATCGAGCGTCACCTCGCGATCGATCCGACCTGGTATTCGAAGCGTCTGTCGCAGATCCGCGGCGTGACGGAAGAAACGACGACCGGCGTGCACCGCCTCTATCAGATGGAAAAGGAAGGCCGCCTGCCGTTCCCGGCCATCAACGTCAACGACTCGGTCACGAAGTCGAAGTTCGACAACCTCTACGGCTGCCGCGAATCGCTCGTCGACGGCATCAAGCGTGCGACCGACGTCATGATCGCGGGCAAGGTGGCCGTCGTGGCCGGCTACGGCGACGTGGGCAAGGGCTGCGCGCAATCGCTGCGCGGTCTCGGCGCGACGGTGTGGGTTACCGAAATCGACCCGATCTGCGCGCTGCAAGCGGCGATGGAAGGCTACCGCGTGGTCACGATGGAATATGCGGCCGACAAGGCCGACATCTTCGTGACGGCCACCGGCAACTACCATGTGATCTCGCACGACCACATGAAGGCGATGCGCCACAACGCGATCGTCTGCAATATCGGCCACTTCGACTCGGAAATCGACGTTGCCTCGACGCGTCAGTACACGTGGGAAAACATCAAGCCGCAGGTCGACCACATCGAGTTCCCCGACGGCAAGCGGATCATCCTGCTCGCCGAGGGGCGCCTCGTGAACCTCGGCTGCGCCACGGGCCACCCGTCGTTCGTGATGTCGAACTCGTTCGCGAACCAGACGCTCGCGCAGATCGAGCTGTTCACGCGCGGTGGCGAGTACGAGTCGAAGGTCTACGTGCTGCCGAAGCACCTCGACGAGAAGGTCGCGCGTCTGCACCTCGAGCGCATCGGTGCGCAACTGACCGTGCTGTCCGACGACCAGGCGCGTTACATCGGCGTCGAGAAGACCGGCCCGTTCAAGCCGAACCACTACCGCTACTGATCGTTAGTAGGCGCGCGGCGCCGCGGATCGGTCGGGCCGCGCTCGGCTCGCATACTGACGTTTGACGCTGTGCACCGGTGCGCCGCTTCTCGGGCGCACCGTGCATACGCGCGCGCCTCTGTTCGGTAAGGCCGCTCGGCCTTAGACTTGTCGGCGAGGGCGCGCGGTGCACGTGCAGGCAAACTGCGATCCGCTCGCTCGAGCTCGACCTCGACCTCGACCTACAACGCCGAAGGAGTCCTACATGACCGTGCTGCTGAACTGGGTGATCAACGCGCTTGCGCTCTTGATCATCACCTATCTCGTGCCGTCCATTCACATCCGCAGCTTCGGCACGGCGCTCATCGTCGCGCTCGTGCTCGGACTCATCAATGCCGTGATTCGTCCGGTATTGGTGGTCCTGACGTTGCCCGTGACGGTGCTGACGCTCGGGCTTTTCATCCTTGTGGTGAACGCGCTGTGCTTCTGGCTCGCCGCGTCGCTGCTGAAAGGCTTCGAGGTATCAGGGTTCTGGTCGGCCTTCTTCGGTTCGATCCTCTACAGCATTGTGTCGTGGCTGCTGTCCGCGCTGATTTTCGGCAACCGCAGCCTCGGCTGAATGCGACACTTCTGATCGCATCATGAACCCCATTGAAATCTCTTTCGAGTTCTTTCCGCCGAAAACGCAGGAAGGCGTCGAGAAGCTGCGCGCAACGCGCACGCAATTGGCGCTGCTGAAGCCGAAGTTCGTTTCCGTTACGTTCGGCGCAGGCGGATCGACGCAGCAGGGCACGCTCGACACGGTCATCGACATGGCCAAGGACGGGCTCGAAGCGGCACCGCATCTGTCCTGCATCGGCTCGTCGAAAGACAGCCTGCGCGCGATCCTCGAGCGCTATCGCGAACACGGCATCCGCCACATCGTCGCCCTGCGCGGCGACTTGCCCTCGGGTATGGGCGAGGTCGGCGAACTGCGTTACGCGTCGGAGCTCGTCGCGTTCATCCGTGCCGAGTACGGCGACTGGTTTCATATCGAAGTGGCCGGCTACCCCGAGTACCATCCGCAATCGCGCTCGCCGCGGCACGACCTCGAGAACTTCGCGCGCAAGGTCAAGGCGGGCGCCAACTCGGCCATCACGCAGTACTTCTATAACGCCGACGCGTATTTCCGCTTCGTCGACGATGCGCGCAAGCTCGGCGTCGAGGTGCCGATCGTGCCCGGCATCATGCCGATCACGAACTACTCGCAGCTGATGCGCTTTTCGGAGATGTGCGGTGCCGAAGTGCCGCGCTGGATCGCGCGCCGGCTCGAAAGCTTCGGCGACGACCGCGAAGCGATTCGCGCGTTCGGGCTCGATGTGGTGACGGGGCTCTGCGAACGGCTCGTGAAAGAAGGCGCGCCCGGTTTGCACTTCTATACGTTGAACGCACCCTCGGCAACGAAGGCCATCTGCGAGCGGCTCGGCGCGTAAGCGTTGTATGAGCGCGCACGGGCTGGACGTCCGTGCGCGTTCGCTCTGTGCCTTTCTTTCGACTACCGCACGATCATCGCGCGCACCGCCGCACAGAATGTGTCGGGTGCTTCGAGCATCATCATGTGGCCCGTGTCAGGCAACACGATGTCGCTCGCGGCCGCAGCCCGTAGCCACTCCGGCACGTTCCAGCCTGCCGCGGACCGCTGGCCGGCGATGAGGTGGATCGGCACACCGCGCGCGACAAGCCCACGCACGTGTTCCAAATAAGCCGGTACCCCGGTTTCCGCAACGACTGCGCGCGCCATCGCGGCGATCGTTGCAGGCGGCTGGTTTTGCAGGATCGCTTCGCCCCACGCGAGTGCCTGCGGCGTGGGTTCGATGTCGCTTGCCGTCAGCCACCGTTTCGTATCCGCCACCGTCTCGCGATGCTCGGCTTCCCATTGGACGTCGGTCAGCGCCGCGATCTTGCGGCACCAGAAAGCGTCGTCGAGCGTGAAATTGCCTTCGACGCTGATGACGCCGCACACGCGCTCGGGCGCCGCAGCGGCGGCCAGCATCGCCACCGCCCCGCCGACGCTGTGACCGAGCAGCCAGCACGGCGCTTGGACGTGTTCGCTCAGGTATTCCAATACCGCATTCGCCTGCCGCTCGAGCGTGACGGTCGGCGCACGCGGATCGTCGCGACGCGCGCCGTAACCGATCAGATCGGGCGTATGGACGACGATATCGGGCAGCCGCGCCGCGGGCGAAAAATAAGCCAAGGAACCCATGAGCCCGTGAATCATCACGAGCGGTGCCGCTATCGTCATCGTTGCCCTCTCTTCGTTGTTCGACGTTCGAATCAGTAACCGAGCGCTTCTCCGGCGGGTCGACGTTCGTCGTTCGCGCCGTAGAAGTAACCGACACGCACTTTACCCGAGACGGCCGAATCGTTCCCCGAGTTCGACGAAGCGTCGGCTGCGAGGCCAGGCAGCCCCACTTCGATGAGTTCGGTCGCGCCCCACGGCGTTTGTTCGACCATCTTGTGACCCATTGCCGTCAGCAGCTTGAGCGTATCGGGCGAGATCCCGAACGGTTCGTAATAGACCTCGTCAGGCAGCCATTGATGATGCACGCGCGGCGCATCCACGGCTTGTTGCGGTGCCATGCCGAAATCGATGATGTTGATCGCCGTCTCGAGCGTGGTCGTGATGATGCGCGAGCCGCCTGGCGACCCGACCACGAGGAACACCTTCCCGTCCTTCGTTACGATCGTCGGGGCCATCGACGAGAGCGGACGCTTGCCCGGCGCAATCGCGTTGTTCGGGCCTTGCACGAGACCGAACAGATTCTGCGCACCGACCTTCACGGTGAAGTCGTCCATCTCGTCGTTGAGGAAGAAGCCCGTGCCGGGCGCAATGACGACGGCGCCGAACCGGCCGTTGACCGTGTAGGTCGTCGAGACTGCGTTGCCTGCGCGATCGACGATCGAGTAATGCGTCGTCTCGGGCTTTTCGGGCAGCATCGAACCGGGCATCAGCGACTTCGACGGCGTGGCTTCATTCTCGGCAATCGAGACACGAAGCTTCTGCGCGTACGACTTGCTGAGCAGTTTGTCGAGCGGGTTGTCGACGAAGACCGGGTCGCCGAGCAGCGAATTGCGGTCCGCGTAGGCGCGGCGCATGGCCTCTGTCATGTAGTGGATCGTCGCCGCCGAATGCCATCCGAGCCCCTTCAGGTCGTAACCTTCGAGTGTATTGAGGATTTCGCAGAGTGTCGTGCCCCCCGAACTCGGCGGCGGTGCCGACGTGAAGACATAGCCGCGATAGTTGCAGGTGAGGGGCAGCGACTCGGTCGCGCGATAGTTCGCAAAGTCGGCCGCCGTCAACAGCCCGCCGCCGCGCCGCGAAGCGGCTTCGATCTTTTGTGGAATCCGGCCTTTGTAGAACGCGTCGGGGCCGCGCTTCGCGATGGCTTCGAGCGTATCGGCCAAGTCCTTCTGCACGAGCCGATCGCCGGGCTGCAAGGCGGTGCCGTCCTTGCGCAGGAAAATACGCGCCGCTTCCGGGTCGTCCTTGAAGCGCTTCACGGTGGTGTCGAGGATGTCGGTATCGGCGCGCGTCAACACGAAGCCCTCCCGCGCGAGCCGGATGGCGGGGGCCATCACCTGCGCCCGCGTCAGCCGGCCGTATTCGCGTTGTGCAAGATCGAGCCCCATGACGGTGCCGGGGACACCCGCTGCGCCGTAGCCATAGAGGCTTGCGCCCTTCTTCACGTTGCCGTTGGCATCGAGATACATGTTCGCACTCGCTGCCCCCGGGGCTGTCTCGCGGAAGTTGATGAACGTATCGCGGCCGTTCGCGAGGTGGATCGTCATGAAGCCGCCGCCGCCGATATTGCCGCAGCAGGGGTTCACCACGGCCTGCGCATAGCCGACGGCGACTGCCGCATCCACTGCATTCCCGCCCATCTTGAGGATATCGACACCCACCTGCGACGCGAGATGCTGCGACGTGACGACCATCCCGTTCGTCGCTTCGACGGCGGGGCGGGATGCGGCATCCGCGGGCCCGATGCCCGTCAGCAGCGCTGCCGCGAGCGCGGCGGCGAGCGGCGCTCGCACGAGCGATGCGATCGCCGAGCGCGCTGCTGCGCGTATCGAGGCGCCGGTCCGCCCGCGGTTCGTCGGTCGTGTCGGTGTGCGTTTCATCGGTTCGGTCTCCTGACTGGATGAGATGAGGGGAGGCTCAGGTGCGAGGGCGTGCGCGCTCGGTGCGCGGCGGCCCTCTCTTCGCATCGCTTCGCTTCGCGAAAAATCAATATCGGTCTCGCAGTGCTTCGATCTGCTTGAGGCGCGCCCTCGCTTCACCGGGCAGGCGCTGGACGAGCGCCGTAATCAAGGCCTCGGTTTGCGCGAGCGCAGGGACTTTCGTATCGAACGGCGCGGCTGCCTGCACGAACGAGGCGAGCACGGCGTCGGCAAATTGCGCGATCGGCGAACGCCAGGTGTCGGTGAACACGACGACGCGGGCGCCGCGCTCGTGGGCTGCGCGCGCGAAGGCGATGACGGTGTCCTGGTAGCGCCGATAGTCGTAGATCACGAGTACATCGCCTGCGTGCAAGTCGATCAGCGCCTCGTGCGCCAGTTCCAGCGTGGGCGCGACGAGCCGCACTTGCGGGCGCAGCAGCGCGAGATGCGTGGCGAGATGCGAGGCGACGAAGCCGCTCGCGCGGCCGCCGCCGCAATAGACGGCTCTGCCCGTGTCGGCGAGCAGGCCGACCGCACGCTCGAAGTCGGCTGGCGATGCCTGCTCGGTTGTTCTCCCGAGCGCAAGGGCGGCGCTGCAAAGCACCGTTTGTTCGATGTCGGTCATGTGCTGCGCATAGGCCGCCGCTTCGAGTAGCGCGAGCGGTGAGTTCATGCGCTCGTCGATCTCGTCGAGCAGCGCCTTTTGAAACGCCGGGTACCCGTCGAATCCGAGCTTGACGACAAGCCGATGCACGGTTGGGTCGCTGACGCCCGCCTGCCCGGCGAGTTGCGAGATCGACGTGAGCGCGGCGCTTGGATAATTCGCGAGCAGAACGGCCGTCACCCGCTTTTCGGCGGCCGTCAGCGCGTCTTCCTTCGCTTGCAGCAGCGAGCGAACGGAGCGTGCAGTCAAAGCGGTAGTCACATTGAGCGCTGTAATGTTCGTTACACGAAAAGACTGTATCAGGCCAAAAAAGACCGTCAATTTTTTGTCTTGTAAGGACTTACCCGAACTGTTTCGGTGTCCTTCCGTATTGTTTGCGCCGCGTTGCCCGGCACCGATTGTGGAAGTCGTTACATTTCAGAGGGTGTCGTCGAACGGCGGGCGAGGGGCCTGTGCTACCCTCGCGCGGCTGGATCAGACAAGGAGCGTTCCATGCCGGTTTGCCGTTCGCGTCACACCGTTCGTTCTCTTCACCGCCTTCGTACCGTTCCCGCGCTTGCCGCGCTTCGTGCCGGTTTGCGATTCGCGGCATCGGCCGGGTTGGCCTGCACGGCGGCCGGATGGCTGCTCTGTGCCCCGGTCGCTGCGAGCGCGGCGGCGCTGCCCGAGAAGACGCTCGTCTTCTGCTCCGACGCGAGTCCGGCCGGATTCGACCCGGCCCAGTTCATGACGAGCGTCGAGAACTCCGCCGCGGCCTATACGGTCTACAACCGCCTCGTCGAATTCAAGCAAGGCGCGACGACGGTCGAGCCCGGGCTCGCGCAGTCGTGGGACGTTTCGCAGGATGGGCTCGTCTACACGTTCCACCTGCGCCGTGGCGTGAAGTTCCACACCACCGCCACGTTCAAGCCGACGCGCGATTTCGACGCGCAAGACGTGCTGTTTACGTTCGAGCGCATGCGTAACGCGAACCAGCCGTTCGCGAAGGCCTACCCCGTCACGTTCCCGTACTTCGTCGATCTCGGGCTCGAAAAGAACATAGCGAAAATCGATGCGCCGGACCCGTACACCGTGCGCTTTACGCTCCGTCACGTCGACGCGCCGTTTCTGTCGAAGCTGGCGATGCCGTTCGCGTCGGTGATTTCGGCCGAATATGCGAACCAACTGCTCGCGAACGGAAACGCGGCTGCGCTGAACACGCACCCTGTGGGGACGGGGCCGTTCATCTTCGTCAGTTATACGAAGGATTCGACGATCCGCTTCGAAGGCAACGCCGATTACTGGCAGCCCGGCGCCGTACGTCTGGCAAAACTCGTGTTCGCCATTACCCCCGATGCGGCGGCGCGCGAAGCGAAGCTGCGTGCGAACGAGTGCCAGCTGATGAGCAACCCGATGCCGAGCGACGTTCGCGCGCTGCAAAACGATCCCGACCTGAAGGTGGCCCAGCAGGTGGGCTTCAATCTGGCCTACCTCGCGTACAACACGACCCATCCGCCGCTCGATCAGCGCGACGTGCGTGCGGCGCTCGATATGGCCATCGACAAGCGCGCGATCGTGGCGAGCGTCTACCAAGGCTCGGGCGAGCCGGCCAGCCACCCGATGCCGCCCACGCAATGGGGTTATGACCGCCATATCGCCGATGCGCCATACGACCCCGCGAAAGCGAAGGCACTGCTTGATCGTGCCGGCTTCAAAGACGGGTTCGAGTTGACGCTCTGGGCGATGCCTGTTCAGCGCGCCTACAACCCGAACGCCCGCCTGATGGCCGAAATGATCCAGTCCGACTGGGCCCGGATCGGCGTTCGCGCGCGCATTGTCACGTATGAGTGGGCGGAATATGTGCGGCGTGCGCGGGCCGGCGAGCACGATGCCGTATTGCTCGGTTTGACCGGCGATTATGGCGATCCGGACACCTGGCTCGGCGTGTTGCTCAGCTGCGGCGCAGTCAATGGCGGCAACTTCGCCAAGTGGTGCTACAAGCCTTATGACGACCTGGTCGTCGAGGCGCGCGAGAGCACCGACGTCGCGAAGCGCACGCGCCTCTACGACGAAGCGCAGCAGATCTTCGCGCAACAGGTCCCTTTCACGCCGATCGCGCATTCGATCGTCTACCAACCGATGCGCAAGCGTGTGACGGGCTTCAAAATCGACCCGTTCGGTCCGACGCAATTCTGGAACGTCGGCCTGCAATAACGCTGTACAGTCTGCGCGCGGCGCCGGGGCCGCGCCGATCGTTTGTTCTCCGAATGGTTACTCCAATTGCGTCGGCCGCATGCGGTTCTACCGATAACCCTTTCTCTTTCCTATTCATCCTGCTGTCATGAGCTTTGCACCGAAGTGGCGCATACATGGAAAGCAGTCCTACGAAGCTTGCGTCAAAAATCGACCAGTGCGAAGGTGCTGGACATTCGCGCACCAAATGATCGGATCAATGGGCCGTGCGATGCGCGCGCTGCACGTGGCTTCGAGGTGCTTTAGCGACGGATGCAAGCGTGCGCAATAGGGAATAACCGACCGCTTGTTCGGTTAATCAAAGCTCAGTAATATCCGCCTACGCTGGCGCCAGCCGGCATAAGAACGACTAGGAGGGAAGATGAAGGACAACAAACTCATGCGCACGTTGCGAAAAACGGCTGCTGCGGGTGCTGTGGCAGCGATCGCGATGGGCGCGGCGACGCTCTCGCATGCAGCCGATATTCCGAACAAGACGCTCGTCTATTGCTCGGAAGGTAGCCCGGCCGGGTTCGATCCCGCGCAATACACGACGGGCACCGACTTCACGGCCAATACGTTCACGGTGTTCAACCGGCTCGTCGAATTCGAGCGCGGGGGCACGAAGGTCGAGCCCGGGCTTGCCGAATCGTGGGACGTCTCGGCGGACGGCAAGGTCTACACGTTCCACCTGCGCCATGGCGTTAAGTTCCAGACGACGGCTTACTTCAAACCGTCGCGCGAGTTCGATGCCGATGACGTGCTCTTCACGTTCGAGCGCATGCTCGATCCGAACCAGCCGTTCCGCAAGGCCTACCCGGTGCAGTTTCCGTACTTCACCGATATGGGCCTCGACAAGCTGATCACGAAGATCGAAAAGGTCGATCCGTACACGGTGCGCTTCACGCTGAAGGAAGTGAATGCGCCGTTCATCCAGAACCTGGCGATGGAGTATGCGTCGATCCAGTCGGCCGAGTACGCGGACCAGCTTCTGAAGGCGGGCAAGGCTTCCGACATCAACCAGAAGCCCGTGGGCACGGGCCCTTTCATCTTCCGCAGCTACACGAAGGACGCGACGATCCGGTTCGATGGGAATCCTGATTATTGGAAGAGCGGCGCGGTGAAGATCTCCAAGCTGATCTTCTCGATCACGCCTGATGCCGGCGTGCGCGTGCAGAAGCTCAAGCGCAACGAATGCCAGGTGATGAGCTACCCGCGTCCGGCCGACGTGGCGACGCTGAAGAACGATTCGAACATCGCCTTGCCGTCGCAGGCCGGTTTCAACCTCGGCTATCTGTCGTACAACGTGCAGAAGCCGCCGCTCGACAAGCTCGAAGTGCGTCAGGCACTCGACATGGCGATTAACAAGAAGGCGATCATCGAATCGGTGTATCAGGGCGCGGGGCAGCTCGCCACGAATCCGATGCCGCCGACGCAATGGTCGTACGACAAGAGTCTGAAGAGTGCCGCGTACGACACGGCGAAAGCGAAGGAGCTGCTCGCGAAGGCCGGCTTCCCGAACGGCTTCGAAATCGACCTGTGGGCGATGCCGGTGCAGCGTCCCTATAACCCGAACGCGCGCCTGATGGCCGAGATGATTCAGGCCGACTGGGCCAAGATCGGCGTGAAGGCCAAGATCGTCACGTACGAGTGGGGCGAGTACATCAAGCGCGCGCACGCCGGCGAAGATCAGGCACTCATGATCGGCTGGAACGGCGACAACGGCGACCCCGACAACTGGCTCGGTACGTTGCTCGGCTGCGAAGCCGTGAACGGCAACAACTTCTCGAAGTGGTGCTACAAGCCGTTCGACGACCTGATCCAGAAGGCCCGCGCCACGAACGCGCAGGATGCACGCACGAAGCTCTATTCGCAGGCTCAGGAGATCTTCGCGCAGCAACTGCCGTTCTCGCCGATCGCGCACTCGACGATTTACCAGCCCACCACGAAGAATATCGTCGACATGCGGATCGATCCGCTCGGTTTCGCGCGCTTCGACGGCGTCAGCGTGAAGTAACGTAGGTACGCCTTGTCGCGCCGGGCGGTATGCGCCGCCCGGCGGCCAAGCGCGCAAGTTCAGTACTACGACAGAAAACCCGCAAGACATCCGGCGACAGGGGCTAGTCTATTCAGACAGGACCCGGGTCGCCGGTCGCATTTTGCCCCCTTGATATAGGGACGAACCATGTTCCGATTCGTTTTGCGTCGCATCGGGATGGTGATACCGACGTTCATCGGCATCACGATCCTCGCATTCGCGCTGATCCATTTGATTCCCGGCGATCCCATCGAAGTGATGATGGGCGAGCGCGGGGTGGATCCCGCCATGCACGCGCAAGCGCTGCACCGGCTCGGGCTCGACGAGCCGCTGCCGATGCAGTACATCCACTACGTCTGGCGTGCGCTGCACGGCAATCTCGGCGATTCGATCATCACCAACACGAGTGTGATGGGCGAGTTCCTCGCGCGCTTTCCCGCGACGGTGGAACTCTCGATCTGTGCGATGTTGTTCGCGCTCATCGTCGGCCTGCCGGCCGGTGTCGCCGCGGCGCTCAAGCGCGGCACGCTTGTCGATCACGGCGTGATGGGTACCGCGCTGACCGGATATTCGATGCCGATCTTCTGGTGGGGGCTGATCCTCATCATGGTCTTCTCGGGCATTCTGCAATGGACGCCCGTGTCCGGCCGCATCGATGTCGAATACGACTTCGCGCACGTGACGGGCTTCATGTTGATCGACTCGCTGCTTGCGCCCGACGAGGGCTCGTTCAAGTCGGTCGTGCGCCATCTGATCCTGCCCTCGATCGTGCTCGGGACGATTCCGCTCGCCGTCGTCGCACGCATGACGCGCTCGTCGATGCTCGAAGTGCTGCGCGAGGACTACATCCGCACCGCCCGCGCGAAGGGCCTTTCGCCCGCGCGCGTGATTGTCGTGCATGCGCTGCGCAACGCGCTGATTCCGGTCGTGACCGTGATCGGCCTGCAGGTGGGCACACTGCTCGCCGGGGCCGTGCTGACCGAGACGCTGTTCTCGTGGCCCGGCATCGGCAAGTGGCTCATCGACGCGATCAGCCGACGCGACTATCCGGTGGTGCAGGGCGGCATTCTGATGATCGCGACGCTCGTGATCATCGTGAACCTCTGCGTCGATCTGCTCTACGGCGTGCTCAATCCACGCATTCGCCATACGCGCTAACGGGAGCCCCGACATGGCCGATATTCAAAATACCGTCCCGCAGGCGGTCACGCCGCCCAGCGGGCGCGCGCTCGTGCTGCGCGAGTTCTGGTCCAACTTTTCGCGCAACCGCGGCGCCGTGGGCGCGGGCGTGATCGTGCTGCTGCTCATCATCGTCGCGATCGCAGCGCCCGTCATCGCGCCGCACAGCCCCGTCGAGCAATACCGCGACTACGTCAAGATTCCGCCCGCGTGGCTCGACGGCGGCAACTGGAGGTTCGTGCTCGGCACCGACGAAGCGGGCCGCGACATCCTGTCCCGGTTGATGTATGGGGCACGCATGTCGTTCTGGATCGGTTGCGTCTCGGTGGTGCTCGCGCTGGTTCCGGGCATCGTGCTCGGGCTCGTGGCCGCCTTCTTCGACTGGGCGGACACGCCGATCATGCGCCTCATGGACGTGCTGCTCGCGCTGCCTTCGCTGCTGCTCGCCGTGGCGGTGGTCGCCATCATCGGTCCGGGCTTGACGAACACGATGTTCGCGATCGCGATCGTCGCGCTGCCGGGCTACGTGCGGCTCACGCGTGCCTCGGCGCAGGGCGAGCTTCATAAGGAGTACGTGACGGCGTCGCGTGTGGCCGGTGCCGGCACGCTGCGCCTGATGTTCTCGCAAGTGTTGCCCAACTGCACGGCGCCGCTGATCGTGCAGGCGACACTCGGCTTTTCGTCGGCGATTCTCGATGCCGCCGCGCTCGGCTTCCTCGGTCTCGGCGTGCAGCCGCCGACGGCGGAGTGGGGCGCGATGCTCGCATCGGCGCGCGACTATATCGACAATGCATGGTGGATCGTCACGCTGCCCGGTCTTGCGATCGTGATTTCGGTGCTGACGATCAACCTGCTCGGCGACGGTCTGCGCGATGCGCTCGATCCCAAACTGAAACGGATGGCATGACCATGAGCGATCTTTTGACCATCCGCAATCTGGCGGTGAACTTCGGCGGGGCGCCCGCCGTCGACGGCGTGAACCTCGCGATCGCGCCGGGCGAAGTCGTCGGCGTGGTGGGCGAATCGGGTTCCGGCAAGAGCGTGACGATGATGGCGCTGATGGGCCTCATCGACGCACCGGGCAAAGTGACGGCCGATGAAATCACGTTCGACGGCAAGGATCTGCTGAACGCATCGCCGAAGGCGCGGCGCAGAATCATCGGCAAAGACGTTGCCATGGTGTTTCAGGACGCATTGTCGAGCCTGAACCCGAGCTACACGGTCGGCTATCAGATCAAGGAAGTGCTGAAGCTGCACGAGGGCCTGCGCGGCGCAGCGCTCGATGCGCGCGTGCTCGAACTACTGGATCAGGTGGGGATTCCCGACGCGAAGAACCGCTTGTCGGCATTTCCGCACCAGATGTCGGGCGGGATGAATCAACGCGTGATGATCGCGATGGCTGTGGCCTGCAATCCGAAGCTGTTGATTGCCGATGAGCCGACCACGGCGCTCGATGTGACGATCCAAGCGCAGATCATGGATCTGCTCGTGCGCTTGCAAAAAGAGCGCGGCATGGCGCTCGTGCTGATTTCGCACGATCTGGCCGTAGTGTCGCAAGTGGCGCAGCGCGTGGCGGTGATGTATGCGGGCGAGGTCATCGAGACGAACCACGTGCCGGAGATCTTCGCGCACCCGCATCATCCGTACACCGAAGCGTTGCTGGCGGCGATTCCGGAACATAACCGCGGCGCGAAGCGTTTGTCGGCGCTGCCGGGCATGGTGCCGGGGCGAGACGACCGTCCGCACGGGTGCTTGTTCGCACCGCGCTGCAAGTACGTGATCGACGATTGCACGAAGGCACGCCCGGCACTCGGCGAAGTCGATGCCGACGATACGGCCGCCCGTGCGCGCTGCATCAAGCCGTTGAATCGCGAAGCGATTGCGCATCCGAGCCCGAAACTCGGCGAGCTGCGTATGAGTACGACCCAACCCGCCGCGCAGGCAGCAC
>CBJMQH010000025.1:0-18653 GCA_966431825.1 uncultured Trinickia sp. | reverse complement strand
GCATGAACGCTTTTCATCCCCGGGGACGCGCACATCATGTTTCCATCTCATCCGTTTGCGCCGCTGACCATTCGCGGCCGTGCACTGCTGCCGATCGTGCAGGGCGGCATGGGCGTCGGCATTTCGGCGCACCGACTCGCCGGCAGCGTGGCGCGCGAAGGCGCCATGGGCACCATCGCAAGCATCGATCTGCGCCATCACCACCCCGATCTCGTCGAACAGTGCAAGGCGCAGCCCGATCGCGCCACGCTCGAAGCCGCAAATCTCACCGCACTCGCGCGCGAAATCGAAGCCGCACGCCGTCTCGCCGAAGGCCGCGGCATGATCGCCGTCAATGTCATGAAGGCCGTCAGCGCCCACGCCGACTACGTCCGCGTGGCCTGCGAAAACGGTGCCGACGCGATCGTCATGGGCGCAGGGCTGCCGCTCGATTTGCCCGACCTCACCGCGGGCCACGACATCGCGCTCGTGCCGATCCTCTCCGATGCACGCGGCATCGCACTGGTGCTCAAGAAGTGGATGAAGAAGGGCCGCCTGCCCGATGCGATCGTCATCGAGCATCCGGCTCATGCGGGCGGCCATCTCGGTGTGACGAACATCGACGACATGCACGACGAGCGCTTCTCGTTTCAGCGCATCTTCGCTGAACTCTTGCCCGTCTTCGCATCGCTCGGATTGCGGCGCGAGGACGTGCCGCTCATCGTCGCGGGCGGTATCAACAGCCACGAAGCCGTGGCGAAATGGCTGACGGCCGGGGCGAACGGCGTGCAGCTCGGCACGCCGTTCGCCGTCACGGAAGAGGGCGATGCCCACCCGAATTTCAAACGCGTGCTGGCCGAAGCGAAGCCCGACGACATCGTCGACTTCTTGAGCGTGACGGGGCTGCCCGCGCGTGCGGTCAAGACGCCGTGGCTCACCCGCTATCTGCGCCACGAAACGCGGATTCGCACGAAGATCGGCAGCATCAAACACGCATGCCCCACGGCCCTCGAATGCCTGTCCGCCTGCGGCCTGCGCGACGGCATCGAGAAATTCGGGCACTTCTGTATCGACACGAGGCTCACCGCCGCATTGCGCGGCGACGTGGCCAATGGCCTCTTCTTCCGCGGCCGCGAGCCGCTCCCATTCGGCAACGCGATTCGCAGCGTGCACGACCTGCTTGAACTCTTACTGACCGGTGCGACGCGACCCGCTGTCGCAGACCGCTGCGCGTTTGCCCTAGCTTGACTGGAGTCAACCTTGCGCTTGGTAAGACCCATCAGACTTTGTGGGCAATTCACCAACGGAAGAACAGAACCATGTCACGACAAATCAAGAAGATGGCCGCCGCGGTGTGCTTGTTCGGCGCAGCGCTCGGGGTGGCACCGGCTGCAACGGCGGCCGATGCCGCGCAGCCGGCGGGCGTTGCGAATGACGGCAGCGGCGGGATCCATGCCGGCGACTGGCTCGTGCGCTTGCGCGCGATCAGCATCGAGCCGGCTGCCCGTACCAACGAGACGCTCTCGGCGCTGAACGTGGGCGTCAACAATGCGATCGTGCCCGAGCTGGACTTCACGTACATGATCCGGGACTCGATCGGTGTCGAGTTGATCCTCGCGACGTCGCGCCACCAGGTTAGCTCGAGCCTTGGCAACCTGGGCGGCGTCGGCGTACTGCCGCCGACGCTGCTGCTTCAGTACCACTTCAATCACGCGGGCCGTATCCGCCCTTATGTCGGCGCCGGCATCAACTACACGCTGTTCTACAACAATGGCCTGCATGCGGGCGGTCAATCGATCTCGGTCGACAACCACAGCTTCGGCCCGGCGCTGCAGGCCGGCGTGGATTTCCAGGTGACGAAGACGCTCTACGTCAATGCCGACATCAAGAAGATCTGGATGAAGACCGGCACGTCGATGGGCGGCCAGTCGCTCGGTACGCTGCACATCGATCCGCTCGTGATCGGTCTCGGCGTGGGGATGAAGTTCTGATCCGCGAGACTGACGTCATCAATGAGGCCGCGTGCGCTGCCTCGACTGCACCGAACGCCGGCTTGTCCGGCGTTTTTCATTCGAGCGGGCGCGGCGGGGCGGGATAGGGGCGGTGTCGATCACCGTGCGGCGGTTCACAGCTTGTCGTATTTGAAACGCATCGCGGTACCTTCCTGCTCGATGCGCGTCCAGACGGCGCGCTTTTCCGCGTCGCTCATGAAGACCCAATTCGAGACCTCCACAGCGGTGCGCCCGCAGCCCTTGCAGACTTCGTCGAAGAGCGTCGAGCAGACGCCGATACAGGGGCTGTCGGGAAGATCGTGCAGGTTGGAGCTCATCGGGGGTGCCTTGCGTCGCGTCATGCGGAAAACGAGCCGCTATGTTAACCGATGCGCGGGCGGCAGCGTTCCGCAGTCTCGTTCCGCCAGCGACGTACTGCAATCAGAACGAAAGCCGGACACGTTATTTTTTCCGATGGACAGGCGCGCCCAACCCGATAAAATTGCGGCCGATTTGCCGTCATGGGGAAGGGCGCGCGAACGCCGGTGTGCCCTCCGCGCGACAGCCAGGCGCATCGCCCGGCTTTTTTGTGCCGCGCCCCGTCAATTGATGGTAGCTTTCGGGTTTTTCAGAGGCGCTGCGGCCGGTGTGCCGCGGTATCGGGCGGGGATGAGGCCGGCGAATGAGCCCGGTCGGAACGGAGAACGGAATGAATAAACAGGTGATGGGCGCGCTTGCGGCCGTCGTGCTCTGCGCGGCGCCGTTGACGGCAGCAACGGCCAAGGACACGCAGCTCAACGTGTACAACTGGTCCGACTACATCGCGAAGGACACGATTTCCAACTTCGAGAAACAATCCGGCGTCAAGGTCAAGTACGACAACTACGACAGCGACGACACCCTCCAGGCCAAGCTCCTCACCGGCAATTCCGGCTACGACATCGTCGTGCCGACCAGCAACTACGCGGGCAAGCAGATCGCGGCCGGCATCTTCTCTCCCCTCGACAAATCGAAGATCCCGAATCTGAAGTATCTCGACCCGGCGCTGATGAACCTCGTCGCCGGTGCGGATCCGGGCAACAAATATGTGGTGCCCTGGGCATGGGGCACGACGGGCCTCGGCTACAACGTGACGAAGGTCCAGCAGATCCTCGGCAAGGGCGCAGCGCTCGACAGCTGGGACATCCTCTTCAAGCCCGAAAACCTCTCGAAGCTGAAGGCCTGCGGTGTGTCGGTGCTCGACGCTCCGGACCAGGTGTTCGCCGCTACGCTCCATTACATCGGCAAAGACCCGATGAGCACGAACCCGGCCGACTATCAGGCAGCCGCGGCCGTGCTCAAGAAGATCCGGCCGTATATCACGCAGTTCAACTCGTCGGGCTATATCAACGATATGGTCGGCGGCGACATCTGCTTCACCTACGGGTGGTCGGGCGACGTCGTGATCGCGAAGCATCGTGCGATCGAAGCCAAGAAGGCCTACAAGATCGAGTACTACATTCCGAAGGGCGGCGCCCCGGTCTGGTTCGACGTGATGGCGATCCCGAAGGATGCGGCGCACAAGGATGCGGCACTCCAGTGGATCAACTATATCGAGACGCCGCAGGTCCACGCGGCGATCACGAATGCGGTCTACTACCCGAGCGCCAACGCGGAAGCGAAGAAATACGTCGACCCGAAGATCGCCAACGATCCGGCCGTCTATCCGAGCGCCGACGTCGTGAAGACGCTGTTCCTGCTCAAGCCGTTGCCGCCTGAGATCCAGCGCCTGCAGACCCGTCTGTGGACCGAAATTAAATCCGGGCGCTGAACGTGCCGATAACCGCGGTGGGCACCTCGTTGCCCACCCCGGATGCAGTCCTTCAAGCCCTCGGCGCCGAGCCGGGGGCTTTGTACGTCAAACGAGTGGAGTCAAGCAGCACATCATGAGCGATCAGTCGAGCTCGCAGGCCGGCCAAGGCGCGCGCCCCGCAGGTGTTTCGTCGACCGGCGCCACGCCGCCGGAGCACTTCGTGCAGATCGTCGACGTCGTCAAGAAATTCGGCGAGACGACGGCCGTCAGGAACGTCAATTTATCGGTCGCCAAGGGAGAACTGTTCGCACTGCTCGGCAGTTCGGGCGGCGGCAAGTCCACCCTGCTGCGCATGCTCGCAGGGCTCGAATCCGTGACGTCGGGCAAGATCCTCATCGACGGTGAAGACCTCGCCGCGATGCCGCCGTACCGCCGGCCCGTGAACATGATGTTCCAGTCGTATGCGCTGTTTCCGCACATGAGCGTCGAAGCGAATATCGCGTTCGGCCTGAAGCAGGAGGGCGTGCAGAAGGCCGAACTGAAGGACCGCGTGCATGCTGCCCTCGAACTCGTGCAGATGGGCAAGTTCGCCAAGCGCAAGCCGCATCAGCTTTCGGGTGGTCAACAGCAACGCGTGGCGCTTGCGCGCTCGCTCGTGAAGCGGCCCAAGCTGCTGCTGCTCGACGAACCGATGTCGGCGCTCGACAAGCAGATCCGCCAGCGCACGCAGATCGAACTCGTCAATATCCTCGACCGCGTCGGCGTCACCTGCATCATGGTCACGCACGATCAGGAAGAAGCGATGACGATGGCCGGCCGCCTGGCTGTCATGAGCGAAGGGCAGATCGTCCAGCTCGGCACGCCCCACGAGGTCTACGAATATCCGAATTCGCGGTTCTCGGCCGAATTCATCGGCTCGACGAACCTGTTCGACGGCAACGTGATCGAGGACGAACCCGATCACGTTTTCGTCGAAACGGCCGAGCTGCCGTGCCGCCTCTACGTCAATCACGGCATCACGGGGCCGCTCGGCATGCCCGTGACGATCTCGGTGCGCCCCGAGCGCATCGCGCTCACGCGCAAGCCGCCCGAAGGCGCTTATAACTGGGGCCACGGCACCGTGTCGAACATCGCCTATATGGGCGGCTACTCGCTCTATCACGTGGAGCTCGACTCGGGCAAAACGGTCGTCGCGAACGTATCGAGCCTCGCGCTGAGCGAAATCGACTCGCCGAGCTGGGGCGACGAAGTCTATGTGCGCTGGAGCGCATCGGCAGGCGTGGTGCTCACGGCATGAAACAGACCCTGCACACGCTCGCGGCCTGGCCCGCCAGGCGCCTGAAGCTGACCGGCAGCACGGCCGTCGTCGCGGGGCCGTTCATCTGGCTGCTGCTGTTCTTCTTCGTGCCGTTCCTGCTCGTCGTGAAGATCAGCTTCGCCGAACTGCAGCTCGGCATTCCGCCGTACACCGAACTTGTCGCGATCAAGGACGGCGTGGTTCAGATTTCGCTGAACGTCGCCCACTATGCGTTCCTGTTCACCGACAGCCTGTACTTCGCGACCTACGTCAATTCGGTGCTCGTCGCCGCGGTCACGACGTTTTTTTGTCTGCTGCTCGGCTACCCGATGGCGTACTACATCGCCCGGTCGAACCCGAGTTCGCGCAACATCCTCATGATGGCGGTCATGCTGCCGTTCTGGACGTCGTTCCTGATCCGCGTCTACGCCTGGGTCGGCATTCTCAAGAACAACGGACTGCTGAACAACTTCCTGATCGGAATCGGCCTCATCCATACCCCGATCGAGCTCTATCGCACGAACGCGGCCGTCTACATCGGCATGGTCTATTCGTATCTGCCGTTTCTCGTGATGCCGCTTTACGCGCACCTCGTGAAGATGGACCTGACGCTGCTCGAAGCAGCCTACGATCTCGGTGCGAAGCCGTGGAAGGCGTTCGTCCAGATCACGCTGCCGCTCTCGAAGAACGGCATCATCGCCGGTTGTCTGCTCGTGTTCATCCCGGCGGTAGGCGAGTACGTGATCCCGGAACTGCTCGGCGGCGCGAACACGCTCATGATCGGCCGTGTCATGTGGAACGAGTTCTTCAATAACGCCGACTGGCCGATGGCCTCTGCCGTCACGTGCGCAATGGTGCTGCTGCTGCTCGTGCCGATGGCCTTGTTCCAGCACTTCCAGGCCAAACAGATGGAAGAGAGCCGATGATCAAACCGAACCGCTCGTTGCAGCTGACTGCGCTCGGCTTGGGCTTCGCATTCCTCTATATCCCGATCCTGAGTCTCATCGTCTACTCGTTCAACGAGTCGCAGCTCGTGACGGTCTGGACGCACTTCTCGACGCGCTGGTACGCCGCGCTCGCGCAGGACGACGAATTGATCACGGCGTTCTGGCTGTCGCTGCGTATCGCCGTGCTGACCGCGTTCGCCTCGGTGTTCATCGGCACCTGGGCCGGGTTCGTGCTGGCCCGCATGGGGCGCTTTCGCGGCTTCACGTTGTTCACGGGCATGATCAACGCGCCGCTCGTGATCCCCGAGGTGATTCAGGGCATCTCGCTGCTGCTGCTCTTCATCGAAATGGGGAAGTGGCTCGGCTGGCCCGAGGGTCGCGGCTTCGCGACGATCTGGATCGGACACGTCATGCTCTGCATGTCCTATGTCGCGATCATCGTCCAGTCGCGCGTGAGGGAGCTCAATCCGTCGCTCGAGGAAGCTGCGCTCGACCTCGGCGCGACGCCGTTCAAGGTGTTCTTCGCGATCACGCTGCCGCTGATCTCGCAGGCGCTGATGTCCGGTTGGCTGCTCTCGTTCACGCTGTCGATCGACGACCTCGTGCTGTCGGCGTTCCTCTCGGGTCCCGGCTCCACGACGCTGCCGCTCGTCGTGTTCTCGCGCGTACGCCTTGGCTTGAATCCCGAGATGAACGCGCTTGCGACGCTGTTCATCGGCGTCGTGACGCTTGGCGTCATCGGGATCAACTACTTCATGCTGCGCGCCGAAAAGCGGCGGCTCGCCGGCGTCGCTTGAAGTCAAGCGCCGGCGCGTAGAGCAGGGCGTCCATCCGCCGCACGCTGCACGCTAGCCGCCGTGCCGCTGCGGCGGTGTGCCCATCGCCTGAAACAGCATCGCCGTATCGGTGAGCCGCTGTGCCATTGCACGCGTCGCGTCGAGCCGCGCGTTCAGCGCCTGCTGTTCGCTCGCGCGTACCGCCGACGGCGGCAGGGCGCCCAGGCGCTGACGTGCCGCCGTCTCCTCGAACGCCTGCTGTCCCGCCTGCTGCGCCGTTTCCGACGCTTCCAGCACCTGAGCATCGTGTTCGAGCGCAGCCAGCGTGTCCGCCACGTCCTGGAATGCCGACAGCACCGTCGCCTTGTATTGCTCGAGCGCGGCCTCGTAGTTATCGATCGCGGCACGCCGCTGCTTGAGCAGCGCCCCGCCATGGAACAGCGGCTGCGTGAGGGACCCGGCGAGACTCCAGATCGCCCCGGCGCCCGAGAACATCGTCGGCCAGTCGAACCCGCCGCGACCCATCGATGCCGATAGCGAAAGACTCGGGAGCAGCTGCGCCGTCGCGACGCCGACGCGCGCAGCCGACACTTGCACGGCGGCGTCGGCAGCCAGAATGTCCGGCCGCGTTTGCAGCAGCGAGGAAGGCACGACGACGGGCACCGACTCGGGCAACTTGAGGCTGGCAAGCTCGAGCGCCGGCGGCGCGGCATCGGGCGTGCGGCCGAGCAGTACGGCGAGCGCATGTGTCGCGGCCGAGCGCTGCTGGCGCAAGGCGGGCAGGCTCGCCGCGAGCGTCGCCGCGCTTTGCCGCGAGGCAAGCGCCTGCGTATGCGAAGCCGCGCCGAGCGCCACGCGTCTTTCGTCCTCGGCGGCGCTCTGGGTCGCGAGTGCCACGAGCCGCTCGGTCGTTGCGATCTGCGCGTCGAGCAGCGCGACGTTGATGGCGCCGGCCACGATGTTCGCCGCGAGCGCACGTCGCGCGGCGGAAAGCTGGAACGCCTGTTCGGCCACTTCAGCGGCGAGCCCGCGATTGGCGTAGCGCACCGTACCGAAGAGATCGAACGTGTACTTCAACTGCAGCTGTGCCGAGAAGACGTTGTAGACCACCGTCTGCGGTCCGGCATCCGGTACGCCGAGGTTGCGCTGCCGCGTCGCTTGCCCGCCGGCGTCGACCGACGGCAGCAGCGACGAGCCGACCTGCGCCATTAGTTGTTCGCGGGCGCCCGCGAGCGATTTCGTCGTGGCCGCGAGCGTCGCATTATGCTCAAGCCCTTCGTCCACAAGCGCATCGAGCGCGTCCGAACCGTACAGCCGCCACCATTGCGGCACCGGCTCGGCGCCGACATCGAAACGCTGTGCCGTGCCGCCGGCGGCGACCGTTTGCGCCGGTTGCGGCGCTGCGCCGTAGTGCGCCGGATTCGAGACTTGCGGCGCGTGGCCGTCGGGCGCGAACGCGCAGCCCGCGAAGAGCAGGGCCGCGGCCGCAGCGACGGGGGGGCGCGGCAGCCAAGCTGCCACGGCCCGCGAACGTTGTGGAGTCCTCATCGATCAATTCCCCGTATGCGCCTGCGCATCGGCCGGCGGATCGCGCTCCTCGCCGCGAACGCGGAACCAGGCGGCGTAGAGCGCGGGTAGATAGAACAGCGTCAGCACGGTTGCGCTCGTGATCCCGCCCATCAGGGCCGTTGCCATCGGTCCGAAGAAGTTCGACCGCAAGAGCGGGATCAGGGCGAGCACGGCGGCGGCGGCGGTGAGCGTAATGGGCCGGAAGCGGCGGACCGTTGCGCCGACGATCGCGTCGAAGCGCCGATGGCCCGCAGCGATGTCCTGTTCGATCTGGTCGACGAGGATCACGGAGTTACGCATGATGATCCCGAACATCGCGATGACACCCAACATCGCGACGAACCCGAACGGTTTGCCGAAGAGCAGCAGCGTGGCGACGACGCCGATCAACCCGAGCGGCGCGGTCAGCACCACCATCAGCACGCGCGAGAAGCTTTGCAGCTGGATCATGAGCAGCGTCAAGACGACGACGATCATGAGCGGCATCTGCGCGTTGATCGAATTCTGACCTTTCGCACTTTCCTCGACCGAGCCGCCCACTTCGACGCGATAACCGATCGGCAGCGTGCTGCGCAGTTGGCCGAGCCGCTGATCGATATCGTTGGTGACGTCGATCGGCTGGACGTTGCCGTTCACGTCGGACTGCACCGTGATGGTCGGCTGGCGGTCGCGTTCCCAGATCACCCCGTATTCGAGCGTGTTGCGCAGATGACCGAGCGAGCCGAGCGGTACCGGGCCGTTAGGCGTCGGGATCGAGAGCCCCGTCACGCGGGCCGGGTCGACGCGCTCGCGCTTCGGCGCGCGCATCTCGACGCTGATCAGCTTGTCGCGTTCGCGGTACTGCGTGACCGTGTAGCCGGAGAGCGTCATCGCAAGGAAACTCGATACGTCCTGCGAACTCACGCCGAGTGCGCGAGCCTTCTTCTGGTCGATCTCGAACGTGAGCGAACGCTCGGCCGGCTCGTCCCAGTCGAATTGGACGTTGCGCGTGCGCGCGTCGGCGCGCAGCGTGGCGGCGACCTTTTCGGAGATGCTGCGCACGGTGCCGATGTCGTCGCCGCTCACGCGGAACTGCACGGGGTACCCGACGGGTGGGCCATTTTCGAGGCGCGATACGCGCGTGCGCACGGCCGAAAAGTCCTCGGCGAGCCGCGTGTCGAGCCATCGTGCCAGCTTTTCGCGGTCTTCGACCGATTTCGCCGTCACGACGAGTTGCGCGAAGTTCGCTTGCGGCAACTGCTCGTCGAGCGGCAGATAGAAGCGCGGCGCGCCGGTGCCGACAAAGTCGACGAAGTGATCGACTTCGGGGCGGCCATCGAGCGTCTTTTCGAGGCGGGCCACCTGGCGCAGCGTCGCTTCGAACGACGCACCCTCCGGAAGCCTCAGGTCGACCAGCAGCTCGGGGCGGTCCGAGCTCGGGAAGAATTGTTGCGGCACGAGTTTGAACGCCGCCATCGTCACGACGAACATCACGACCGTGATGGCAAGCACGACAAAGCGCCGCTGCACGCACCACGAGATCCAGACCGACAGGCGCCGGTAGAACCGCGTGTCGTAAATGTCGTGCTCGACCTCATGACCCGTGTGCGCAGCGCCTGCATGCGCTGCATGCTTGCGCTCGGGCAGCAGATGGTAGCCGAGCAACGGAATCAGAACGACGGCCGCGAACCACGAGGCGATCAGCGCGATCGCAGAGACTTCGAAGATCGAACGCGTGTACTCGCCGGTGCTCGACTTCGCGAGCGCGATCGGCAGGAAGCCCGATACGGTCACGAGGGTGCCGGTGAGCATCGGGAACGCGGTGCTCGTGTAGGCGAACGCGGCAGCCGTGGCACGCTTGGCGCCTTGCTCGAGCTTCACCGCCATCATTTCGACGGCGATGATCGCATCGTCGACGAGCAGCCCGAGCGCCAGGACGAGCGTGCCGAGCGAGACCTTGTGCAGGCCGATATCGAACAGATACATGCAGAGCGCAGTGACGGCCAGCACGATCGGGATCGAGATCACCACGACCATACCCGTACGCAGCCCGAGCGAGACGAGGCTCACGACGAGCACGATCGCCACCGCCTCGCCGACGGCTTCGAGGAAGTCGTCGACCGAGTGCGACACGGCCTTCGGCATGCTCGACACTTCGGTCAGCGCGAGGCCGGCGGGCAGATGAGCGCGCAGACGCTGGCCTGCCATACTGAGTGCCTTGCCGAGGCGGATCACGTCGCCGCCGGGTTCCATCGTGACGCCGATACCGAGCACGGCGTGGCCGTTGGCACGCATCTGCGTGCTCGGCGGATCGTCGTAGCCGCGCGTGATCGTGGCGATATCGCCGAGTCGGAATGTCTTGCGATCGATCGTGATCAACGTGTCCGACAACGCCCGCAGGTCGTTGAACTGACCGCTCGGGCGCACGAAAACGCGGTCGTCGGCCGTCGTCACGGTGCCGACGTCGGCCACGGCGTTTTGGCTGTTGATCGCCTGGGCAATCTGCTGCGGCGAGATCGAAAGGCGTGTGAGCTGCGCGTTCGAAATTTCGATGAAGACGTGTTGTTCTGGATCGCCGAAGTAGTCGACCTTGGCCACACCCGGTAAGCGCAGCAGCTCGGTGCGCAGCTGATCGGCGTAGTCGTGCAGTTGGGCCGGCGAGAAGCCGTCGCCTTCAAGCGTGTAGATGTTCGTATAGACATCGCCGAACTCGTCGTTGAAGAACGGGCCGATCACGCCTTGCGGCAGCGTGGCAGCGATATCGCCGACCTTCTTGCGGACCTGGTACCACGTTTCGGGGACTTCCTTGACCGGCGCCGAATCCTTCATCGTGAAGAGGATCATCGATTCCCCCGGGCGCGAGTAGCTGCGCTGGAAGTCGAGCGTCGGCAGCTCTTGCAGCTTGCGTCCGATGCGGTCCGTGACCTGCTCCTGCATTTGCCGTGCCGTGGCGCCGGGCCACAGCGTGCGCACGACCATCACCCGAAACGTGAACGGCGGATCCTCCGACTGCGCGAGCCGCGTGTAGGCGAGAATGCCCGCCAGCGTGGCGAGCGTGATCAGAAAAACGACGAGCGCCTGGTGGCGCAACGCCCAGCTCGACAAATTGAAGCGGCCCTCGTCGTGCGCGCTCGCGGTCGTCGTCGTGGCCGGTGTGCCGTGCGGGGCGGCAGGCTGTGCGGGTTCGTGCTCGGGTGCGCTCATGACGCGAAGTCCTCCGGATGCAGCGGCGCAACGGCGCGCACATGCTCGCCTGCACTGACCGCGTGGACACCCTGGAGCACGACTCGCTCGCCGTCGGCGAGCCCCGCATCGACCGAGATCGTACGCGCGTCGTAGCGCGCGACGTGCACACGCCTTAGTTGAAGTGTGTCGTCGCCGGGACGCACGACCCAGACCGCCGGTGCATCGCCCTCATGGAACAGCGACGTAGCGGGCAGGGTGAACGGGTGGCTGCCGGGCGCGGCATCGGCCGATGCGAACGTCGCCTCGGCCGTCATGCCGAGCCGCATGCCGGCATCCGGTGTTTCGAGCGAGAGTTTCACGCGATAAGTGCGGCTTTGCGGATCGGCTGCGGGCGCTACCTCGCGCACGCGTGCATTCCAGCGTTTGCCGGGTAGCGCCGGCAGGCTCACCTTCGCGTTTGCACCGGCCGCGAGCGCCTGCAAGGCGCTCTCAGGCGCTTCGCAAACGGCATCGGTCTCCCCGCTCCAGGCCAGCTGATAGACGGCCTGCCCGGCCGTGACGTTCTGTCCGGTGTCGGCGGCTTCGGCCGTAATGGCGCCGGCATGGTCGGCCGTCAGTGTCGTGTAGCGCAACTGGTCCGCGGCGAGCGCAGCCTGCGCGCGGGCCGAGTCGCGTGCCGCGAGCGCCGATGCATAGTTGTCCTGCGTTTGTTCGAGCTGCGCCGGTGCAATGAGGCTTTCCTTCGCTTGAGCACTGTCGCGTTCGAGCTGCTGCTTCGCGAATGCGAAGCGATGCTCGGCGGCGTCGAGCTGGGCCTGCGCGTTCGCCCGGTTTTTTTCGGCATCGGCGGGATCGAGCCGCGCCACGACGGCACCGGCCTTCACCGTGTCGCCGAGCCTGACTGTGCGCTCGACGATTTTGCCGCCCACCCGAAACGAGAGCGGAGTGGTATAGCGCGCCTCGATGTCGCAGGCGAGCGAGGCGTCGGCCGGACGGCCGTCCGGATGGACTGCCACGGCGACAACGGGCCGCGGTGGGGGCGGGGCAGCCTTCTGCTGCTGGCAGGCGGCGAGCGACACCGTCGCGCAAGCGGCGAGCGCCGCGAGGCCGCGCGGCAGGCCGCCGGCGAGAGGGGCGCGCGCGTCGGCTGCGCGTCGCTGCCCGGCTTGGGCCAGAACTGGGTCGGAAAGATTCACGGTGATCTCGAAGCGTTTGGGTGCAACGGACGACGGTTCCGGGGGCGCCGCGCAGGCGTCGAGCGTCTGCGAGCGCGTTCGCACTGAAAGCGCGCGGCATGCGGCTTGAAAACCGGGTTGAATTCTAATTCAATACTGTATCTGAATGCAAAGTCGAATTCCGATATCCGCTGGTGCTACACTTGGCGCTATGACACGCAAACGCTTGACCCGGGAACAGAGCAAAGACCAGACGCGACAGCGTTTGATCGAGGCTGCGCAGAAGATTTTCACGAAGAAGGGCTATGTTGCCTCGAGCGTCGAGGACATCGCCGAAGCAGCCGGCTATACGCGTGGGGCGTTCTATTCGAACTTCAGCAGCAAGTCGGAGTTGCTGATGGAACTGCTGCAGCGCGATCACGAACGGATGCAGGCGGACATGCAGTCGGTCATGGCGGGCGAAGTGTCGCCCGAGGAAATGAAGGCCCGTGCGGTGGATGTCTACAGCCGGATCTGCAGCGACGGAGAGTATTTCCTGATCTGGGTCGAGGCCAAACTCCTGGCCTCTCGCGACGCCAAGTTCCGCGGCCGCTTCAACGCGTTTATTCGAGAGAAGCAGACTTACATCGCCCAGTTCATAGAAGCGTTCTGCGCGCAGGTGGGCACGCCGCTGCCGATGCCTGCCGATATGCTTGCGTTCGGCTTTATGAGCCTTTGCGACGGGGCACAGTTCTTCCATATGTCGGACCCACAGCAGGTCACCGATACGTTCACCGGCTCCGTGCTCGGCGCGTTTCTCACGCGGGTGATGTTCGGCTAAAGGCCGTTTCGAACACCTTCTCCTCACTGCGCTTTGACGCAGCAGCCCGAAGTTGAAACCGGACGAATCGCGTAGTGCACGCAGCGCGGAGCCGGTACAAATAAGCCTTCGGTGCACGTAACGTGCGGCGCAACGCTGCCTTGGGGCATCACGCCAAATGAGGAGAATGAGATGCTTGGACGACTGCAAGACCCGTACAGCGCGCGAAACGTGCTCGATGCGATGAACAACTATCAACGCAACGCGCCGCCGATGCCTTCGCGGCCCGAGGCCGCTAAACGCAGGAACGAACCGCCTCTGCCCACCGCGGCTACCGCCACGCTTGTCCCCGATCACGAACGGTTCGCCAACAGCGACGCGGGTAGAACGGTCGCGCTCGGTGTCAACGCCGTGATCGATCTCGTGGACCACGTGCGCAGCCAAAATCGCGTCGCGTCGCTGTCCTATAAGGATGCTGAACGACTGGTGCGTCAGGCGATGAAGCTTAGGCCTGCCGACGGTGCCGCTCCGCTCAAGCTCGGTGCGTATGTCAGTAACGGTACGCCGGAACTCATCGCTGATTTCATCGAGGCGCCAGGGGCCGGGTTGGCCGAGCTCGGTACGCATGCGCCCGTGATCGGTCCTGCATTCGGCATCGTGAAGCAAGGTGTCGTGCTGGGCGCTTCAGCGGTCAAAACGGCCGCGAAGGTGGTCCCGATCCCGCAAGCCGCCGTAGACGGTCTCAAGTTCGCCGGGAAGCTGTCGTCGGTTGCAACTACTGCGGCACAATTCGGGGCGGTGGGCGGCGTAGGCGAGTATGCGCGTGCGATACGTGCTGCGTCGGCGGGCCAAAAGGCGATCGATCTGAGGAACTTCGTCGATGCAAGGAGGGATGGCCCCGCGGGTTGCAAGCGTTGCGTGCGCCCGGTCGAAGAAGTCCTCGCGGCAAGGGAGACGGCACTCGCGAAGTCGGCCGCCAAAGCCAACCCGGTCGTTGGCGTTGCGATCGGCGTGCATGACGCCTACGAACACGTTCGACATTTGCTCAAGAAGCTCACCGGCAGCGCGGAGCCGAGCGTGAGAGAAGGCGTGCTCGGAGAATTGCTGACCGCGGCACGCGACTCGACGGACGTCGCCGTCGTGCATCCGCATAACGGAGACTGGCGCTGTCGCGTTGCCCTCCAGGCCATCCTACTGTTGGCCGCACAAAAAGAAGCGAGCTTCGAAGAAGTGGTGATCACGGTTTCGGCAATGATGCTCGCGTCGGAAACGTCTGATGCGGTGGCGTCGACCAAAAAGCTGCTGCCCTTCATGGGCGGCGAGAAAGGGGAGACTGTTCCGCGGAGCGAACTGACGTACCTGTGACGTTGCGTGCGCGCCAACCGCGCTCAAGCTGACGCACCGCAACCGCACGCCGGGCACCCTTTTCTAGCGGCGGCGCGGTTACCGGTCAACTCGCGGCTGAGCCCCGCCCCGAGGCAGCAGCCGTTGCAGCGTGCTCCGCTCGGCGCCCGGTAGTTCGTTCACCTGAAGTAACCACGATATGACAAACCAATCCACGGCCATGCCTTTCAGCGAGTTGCCGCTCGCGCCCGCGGTACTTGAGAACCTGGGCCGTCTCGGCTATGTCGCCATGACGCCGATCCAGGCGGCGAGCCTGCCGATCGCGCTCGCCGGACACGACCTGATCGCGCAGGCGAAGACCGGAAGCGGCAAGACCGCGGCATTCTCGCTGGCGCTCCTGGCACGGCTCGACGCACGGCGTTACGACGTGCAGGCGATGGTCCTGTGCCCCACACGGGAGCTCGCCGATCAGGTGACCCAGGAACTGCGGCGCCTCGCGCGTGCCGAGGAGAACATCAAGGTGCTGACGTTGTGCGGTGGCACGCCGATGGCGCCGCAGACCGCGAGCCTCGAACACGGTGCGCATATTGTCGTGGGAACACCGGGGCGGATCATGGACCATCTGCAACGGGGCAGTTTGACGCTCGGGGCACTGAATTCGCTCGTGCTCGACGAAGCGGACCGCATGCTCGATATGGGGTTCTACGACGATATCGCCTCGGTGGCGAGCCAATGTCCGAAGGAGCGTCAAACGTTGCTGTTCTCTGCGACGTACCCCGAAGGCATCGCCAAGCTGAGTCAGCGGTTCTTGCGTCAGCCCAAGGAAGTGAGGCTCGAGGAGCGCCACGACGACAGCAAGATTCGCCAGCGCTTCTATGAGGTGACCGAGGACGAGCGGCTGCACGCGGTCGGCATGCTGCTCAATCACTACCGGCCGGTCAGCACGCTTGCCTTCTGTAATACGAAACAACAATGCCGCGACTTGCTCGACGTGTTGCGTGCGCAGGGTTTTCACGCGCTCGCCTTGCACGGCGAGCTCGATCAGCGGGAGCGCGACCAGGTGCTGATCCAGTTCGCGAACCGCAGCTGTTCGGTGCTCGTCGCCACCGACGTGGCCGCACGCGGGCTCGACATTGCGCAGCTCGAAGCAGTGATCAACGTGGACGTGACGCCGGACCCCGAAGTGCACGTCCATCGTATCGGTCGTACGGGCCGTGCCGATCAGGACGGTTGGGCGCTCAGTCTCGTGAGCATGAACGAGATGGGGCGCGTCGGCGCGATCGAGCAGGCGCAGAAGCGCGACCTCGAATGGCATTCGCTTGCCGAACTGACGAGCGCCAGCGATGCGCCCTTGTTGCCGCCGATGGAAACGCTGCAGATCCTCGGGGGACGCAAGGAGAAGATCCGGCCGGGCGACGTACTCGGTGCACTGACCGGCGATGCCGGCTTTAGCGGCGCTCAGATCGGCAAAATCAACGTGACCGAGTATTCGACCTACGTCGCTCTCGAGCGAAGCATTGCGCGCGACGCGCTGCGCAAGCTCAACGCCGGCAAGGTCAAAGGCAAGAAAGTGAAGGTCCGTTTGATGGACGAGTGACGCAACGAGTAACGCAACGACGCGCCGGCCGGCGCGCGGCGCATGTCCCGCTAGCTAGCCCGCAAGCCCCGGCCCGTAGTTGCTGCCGATCAGCCTGCCGACCGAGTCGGCATCGGCGTAGTCCTGCTCGGGCAGGCCGTCGAGCATATTGAGGATGTCGTTGCTCACCCCCGCTTCGCGCGCGAGATCGACGATGCGGTCTTTATTGGCCGGATAGTCGACGGCGCGCAACACGTCTTCGAGCTGCGCGTCGATGGCTTCGCCGGGGATGTTCTTTTTTGATGTAGGCATAACGTTTTCGCGTTCGTGATCGATTCTCCGGCGCGGCCGGCGCCGGTCGTGGATGCTTGGCAGTGCTCAGGTTTGCGCTTGCCGCTCGTGCGGCGCGAAATGCCGCGCGAGGCTGTGCGATTTCGGCAACGGAATGCGCGTCCAATGCGCGCGTGCGGTGCCGGGCGCCGGCGCGACGTCGGGTGCGGGCGGCGCCACCGGCGCCGCGTTTGCTCGAGCGGCCGCCAGCGCAATGCGTGCCGTATAACTATCGAGCGCCGTCGTATGGCTGGGTGTGGCAAAGCACGAAGCCGAGAGCAGCGCCATCGTTGTCATCGTCGAGAGTTTCATCGCTCGACCTCCTTCTGGTTCGACATGCAGCCACATCGAGCGGCCTCACAGGTCGCCCATTTCTTTAGCATGTCCCGTGCCCGGTTCAGGGCAGGGCTAGCGCAGCACCTCGAACCGCGTCCAGGGCCATGACGGCCGATCCCGCATGTAGCCGTTGAGCCAATTCCACTGCGGATGGCGTTTCATGAATGCCTGCGCATCGAAAGGGCGGCCGCACGGATGGCCCCAACGGGCCCAGAACGCGAGATCGCGCGCCATTTCGCTGTCGACAACCTTCCCGTCGTTCGCGCCCCAGGGGTTGAACGGACCCAGGTCTGCTCCGCCGAAGCGGGCGTCGTCCAATTCGAGGTGGCCGCAAATGGTCCGTGCGCACGGGTTGTCGTCGCGATCAAGATAGACGTCGTGGTGATCGGCGATCATCTCCTTCGCCAGCTCCGCGTCGATTTTCCCGTGATGCATCTGCGCAAGCTGCATGAAGCGCAGCCGACGTGCCCCGTTCTTGCGCACGTCGGTGTAGTCGTCGCCTTCGGCCACGCATTCCTGGTTGCGGATTTTCAGGTCGTTGGCGGCGTTGTAGCCGCAGTAAAACCCGTCTTTCGTGCTCTCGAACCCGGCATGGCGGAGGCCGAGCTCGTAGCGCGCGATCTCGCCAGTTTTCGCATCGCCGAGCAGCCATGTGTTTGCGTAGCCGCCGTTATTGGCGATCGAAAACATGTCGCACCACTCGCGGATATTGCCCGCATATTGCGTCGCGCGCCGCGACCGATAGAACTCGGGCGCACCGCCCGCGTTGTACCCGGCGAAGTTCGAGATCGTCGTCTCGGTGATCATGAGGCCGGCCGAGGTCAGCCAGAAGTCGGTCAGACTCGAGATGCAGCCCGGCAGCCCCTGCATGAGGATGCGGTGCCCCGATTCGGGCACGATGTCGAAGACGACGTTGAACGCGTCACCCGCCGCGTAGCGGTCCCAGGAGTTATGCGCCATGACGATCCGGCCGTCGCGCGTGGCGGATCCCGTCGCGATGAAGGCGCTGCAATGATGCCCGCGCCGCGCCCGCCAAGGTTTCGTGCCGAGATGAGGCTCGCGAGCGGCCATCTCGCTCGGCCACCAGCTTTGCAGCAGGTCCATATAGCCGTTCCAGGCGAGGACCTCGTTGAAGCTCACCTTGGCGCCGTCGGCGATGCCCTGGATTTCGTCGGCGAACTCGGTGTCGAGCTTCGGCGTGAATTGCGACGCCGCCGCGCGCATGAACGTCTCGAAGTCTTCCCCTGTATCCCAACGAGCCAGATATTTCGCAGTACGGATCGCATTCCGTATTTCGGTTGCGAGCAATTGGCCGTGCTGTTCGCCACGGTCGTACGGCTCACCTTCGATGTGCACGAAGATCCAGCCCGCATGGTCGCGGCGCACGGCATCGAGGGACGGTTCGCTCATCTTCGCTCCGGATCCACTAGGTGGGTGGGCACGCGACGCGCACGCGTAAAGTCCGTGCGCGTCATCGCGCGGGCAGCTCGTTTCATTGTAGAAAATATGCCGCGCTTTGCCATCGGGGCGAGCGTGGAGCGCCGCGTAGCGGCGGATGGGCGCCGCCGGCCGGCGCC